>JBDNAO010000255.1:0-10455 GCA_039768375.1 Desulfobacterales bacterium
CCGGCTGTTTTCCGGCGGCGTCATCGGGTGTTTTGCTCCAGCAGGTTCAGGGACTCTTCCACGACGTGGTCCGCGGTGAGGCCGAATTTTTCGTACAGCTCCTCATAGGGGGCGGAGGCGCCGAAATGGGTCAGCCCAATCACTATTCCGCGGCTGCCGACATACCGGTGCCAGCCTTGGGGGCTGCCGGCTTCGATCGCCAGCCTGGCCGTCATTTCCGGCGGCAGGGCCAGCCGGCGATATCCTTCCGGCTGTTCGTCGAACAGTTCCCAGCACGGCATGCTCACAACCCGAACGGCGATGCCCTTGTCGGACAGCGCGGCGGCGGCGGCCAGCGCAATGTGCACTTCCGACCCGCTGGCCATGAGGAGGAGATCCGGCCGGCTGTCTTGCGGGTCGCGAAGTACATAAGCCCCTTTCTGCAACCCAGCGGCCGGTCTGTAAACCGTGCGGTCGAGAACCGGAAGGTTCTGGCGGGTGAGGACCAGCGCGACGGGACCGCCGATGGATGTCAAGGCCGCTTTCCAGGCCTCGACCGTTTCGTTGGCGTCGCAGGGACGCACGACCTTCAGATTCGGGATGGCCCTGAGGGCTGCCAGTTGTTCGATCGGCTGGTGGGTCGGACCGTCCTCTCCCAGGCCGATACTGTCGTGGGTGAAAACGTAGATGACGTGTAACTTCATCAGCGCGGCCAGACGGATGGCCGGACGCATATAATCGGAGAAAATCAGGAAAGTGGCGCCGTAGGGTATCAACCCACCGTGGAGGGCCATGCCGTTTAAAATGCCGCCCATGGCGTGTTCCCGCACGCCGAATCTCATGTTGCGACCCTCGAAGCCGGGCGGCTGAAAATCGCCTTCATTGTCGATCAGGGTCTTGGTGGACGGGGCCAGATCGGCGGAACCGCCCATCAGGTTCGTTATCCTGCCGGCAATGGCATTCAAGACTTTGCCTGAGGCCACCCGGGTTGCTATTCCCTTTGTGTCGGCATTGAAGACGGGCATCTCTTCCTCCCATGCTTCGGGCAAACTGCCGTCTGTCCACTGCCGCCAGCGGGCGGCCAGCTCCGGATGCGCCGTTTGGTAGGTCGCGAAGGCCTCCTGCCAGTTGCGATCCAGTTGGGCGCCTTTTTCCAGGGCCTCGTGGAAGTGCGAAACCGCTTCTTCCGGCAGGTAAAAGGCCGGTTCTGCGGGCCAATTCAGGTTTTGTTTCGTCAGTTTGAGTTCTTCCGCTCCCAGAGGTTCGCCATGCACGCCGGACGTGTCCTGCTTGTTGGGGCTGCCGTATCCGATGTGGGTCCGCACGGCGATGAAAGACGGTCGCCGGGTCTCTTCCCGTGCGGCTGCAATGGCGGCCGACAGTTGCTCCAGATCATTGCCGCCCGTTACCTGCTGCACGTGCCACCCGTAGGCCGCGAATCGCTTCAAGCGGTCTTCAGTGAAGGCAATGCCGGTGCTGCCCTCGATGGAGATATGGTTGTCGTCGTACAGGTAGATCAATTTGCCGAGGCCGAGATGACCGGCCAAAGACGCGGCCTCGTGGGAAATGCCCTCCATCAGGTCCCCATCGCTCACGATGCCATACGTAAAATGGTTGACGATTTCGTGTCCCGGACGGTTGAAAACCGAGGCCAAATGGCGCTCGGCAATCGCCATTCCAACCCCGTTGGCAAATCCCTGCCCCAGTGGGCCGGTTGTGGTCTCCACTCCCGGGGTGATCCCGTGCTCCGGATGACCGGGCGTCTTGCTTTCCCACTGGCGAAAATTTTTCAGTTCATCCAACGCCAAATCATAGCCCGTCAGATGCAGCAGGCTGTAAAGCAACATGGAACCGTGGCCGGCGGAGAGCACGAAGCGATCCCTGTCGGGCCAGGCCGGGTTTTGGGGGTTGTGACGCAGAAACCGTGTCCACAGCACATAGGCCATGGCGGCCGCTCCCATGGGCATTCCGGGATGGCCCGAGCGGGCTTTTTCGACCGCATCGGCAGCCAGCATTCGAATCGTGTTGATACACAGTTGGTCGCGTTCGTTTGTCATGATCCCTCTCCTATGAATTGCCGACGTCCGCTTCGGGGTCCCTGGCGCGGGTCGATTTTTCGATCGAGATAAAGGCCGGCGGTGCCCTATATCGCCTTACGGCTCTTGGGTCGCCTCCGGACCCCAACTTCCGGCCGGATAGGTCTGAAGCGTTTGGGCCCGCTCGCCGCAGGTTTCGCACTCGGACAAAATGGGGGTCAGAAAAGACCAGCACTGCTCCACGGCATCCTGACGCCAGAAAAGCATATGGTCTCCCAGCATACAGTCCAGCAGAACCTTTTCATAGGCTTCCAGCTTGAGGCCGGTCTCCTTCTGGTGATAAAAGAAATCCATGGTGACGTTGCGCAAACAAACCCGGGGTCCCGGTGTTTTGGTCTGGAATGTCAGGGAGATCTCCTCTGCGGGATAGATCCCCAGTGTCAGGCGGTTGGGATTTATCGTTTCACCCAATACTTGTCTGAACATCGAGTGAGGCACTTCCCGAAACTGAATGGCAATCTGCGTAAGCTTTCGGGCCAGGCGTTTACCGGAGGTCAGGATGAAGGGGATGCCTTGCCAGCGCCAATTATCCACGAACACCTTCATGCGGGCATAGGTCGGCGTCAACGAGTCGGGAGCGACATCCGTCTCTTCCCGATAAGCGGGAACCGGTTTCCCGTCAACGGTTCCACGCCCGTATTGACCGAGAACGAGAAAATCCTGCAGACGATCCACCGGAAACGGTCGCAGCGAGCGGAAAAGCTTGATCCGTTCGTCGCGGACCCGATCGGCTTCGAACCGGCTCGGCGGTTCCATGGTCGTCAGGGCCAGAAGCTGCATCATGTGATTCTGAAACATGTCCCGCAGCACACCGGCTTTTTCATAAAACCCGGCTCGGTGCTCAACCCCGAGGGTTTCGGTGGCCGTCACTTCTACCGATTTGATATAACGCCGGTTCCACACCGGTTCGAAAATGGTGTTGGCGAACCGAAACATCAGAACGTTCTGCACCGTTTCCTTGGCCAGGTAATGATCGATTCTGAACACCTGGTGTTCCTTGAAGTGACGGTGAATGCCACGGTCCAACTCGATGGCCGATTCAAGATTATGTCCGAAAGGTTTTTCGACCACCAGTCGTGCCCACCCGTTGCCGGCGGTCTTCTCCCTACCCAATCCGGCCTTGCCCAGCATATTTGCGACGGTTTTGTAGAGCGTAGGGGGCAGGGCCAGATAAAAAATCCGGTTGCCGCCGGTATGGTGTCGGCCGTCGACTTCCTTCAACAGTTCGGCCAGTCGATTGTAAGACTCCGGGTCATCGTAGGTGATCGGCAGGTAATACAGTGAATTGATGAAATGCTGGCGCTGAGACCGGTTGTCACCTTCATCGGTCAGCGCTTCGTTCATTTTTTTTCGAAACCGCTGGTCACTGAGTTCGGTGCGTCCGCATCCGACAATGGCAAAGGATTCCGGCAGCCCTTCATTGCAGAAGAGGTTAAAAAGGGCCGGCATCAATTTGCGCGCTGTCAGGTCTCCAGTGGCCCCGGCGATGACGATGGTGCAAGGATCGCTGCGCGCGGGGATCCGACACTCATCTGCAGGCAGGTCCATATCCGACGTCCGGACCCGGACGATGGGCTGCATGGCATCCTCGCGGGTAGTCGCGTTTTCGGTCATATGGTGTTCCTCCTATTGCCGGTCAGGTGGTTGAACGACCGGCAGTCCCTCCGCCAGGGTGCTTCGCATCCAGTCCCGTTAACGATAACAAAGGTTGAACGGTTTCCCGCCCCAGGCGGGATTCAACGTTCTGGGTTGAAAAGCCCTCAAACAACTTATATCTCAATAGACCTGGTTTCATGGTTTTTGTAAAAACGTTTCACCCAACGGGGTATGTCGGGTATTGAGGTGTTTAGAAATGTCAAATATCAAGCACCAAATCCCAATGAAATCCCAAATTTCAATATCCAATAACCCAAACAGGTTTGACATTTTGAATTTTGGTCATTGTGATTTGTTTGTTATTTGTCATTTGCGATTTGGAATTTTTCACCGAAACTAAAAAGTTTCCTCTTCGATCAAATTGGAGGCGGCGGCCAGAGGCTGCGCTGAACCTGGAACCGATCAGCTTAGGTATAAGAATCTTATGGACACTTTCCTGGGTGACCGGATTCTGGTCATCACTTTGAAGACACAACGGCATGACCGCCAAACTCCCGGCGCAGGGCGGCGAGCACTCTTTCAGTGAAGGGGTCCTTTTGTCGGGACCTGAAACGCCGCATCAGGGAAAGGGTGATGACCTCGGCCGGCACGCCGGTTTCGACGGCCTGAATGACGGTCCAGCGACCTTCACCGGAATCGTCGACATGGCCACTGATGTCAGAGAGTTTGTCATCTTTACGAAATGCCGCTTCAGCCAATTCCAGCAGCCATGAACGGATGACGCTGCCCTGGTTCCAGAGGTGGGCGATGTCGGCGTAGTCGAAACCATCGGCGAATTCCGATGCCGCCAGAATTTCGAATCCTTCCCCGTAAGCCTGCATCATCCCATATTCGATGCCGTTGTGGACCATTTTGACGAAGTGGCCGGAACCGGCTTTTCCACAGTAAAGGTACCCGTCTTCGGGCGCCAGGGTTTCGAGGATCGGCTCGACGGTATCATACGTTTCCCGGTTTCCACCGATCATGGTGCAATAACCGATCTTAAGTCCCCAGATGCCGCCACTGACCCCGGCATCCATATAGTGGATGCCCTTCGGCTCCAATTGTGCCGCCCGGCGGATGTCGTCTTTGTAAAAGGAATTCCCGCCGTCGATCAGAATGTCGTTTTTGGTCAGCAGGGGCACCAGCCGGTCAATGTGTTCATCAACGACCCGGCCCGCCGGCAGCATCAGCCACACGATTCGCGGCGAATCGAGCTTTTCAATCACTTCTTCCAGCGCAAAACCCCCCTCGGCGCCTTCCGCCACCATCTGTTCGGTTTTATCCGGCGTGCGGTTATACGCCACGACCTGGTGGCCGCCCGCCAGCAGACGTCGCGCCATGTTCATGCCCATTCGGCCAAGGCCGATCATCGCCAGTTTCATATCATCCTCCCTGTCCGACCGTTTTTTCACCCTCGCTTAAAAAAGCCTCCGATCACCTCCCCGCAATCGGTTTCCGTCCCTGTCAAATCAGGCTATAAGGTCACAGCGGTTGTCAGGAAACCTTGAACCCAGAACCCGGAACGATCAGTTTAGGTTCTATTTTCGTGTTAAAGCAGTTGTGTCAGTTGAGTCGGTTAGGTCAGTTTTGTCAGTTAAACGCTCATGGCCCTTAAGCCAGCACTGGTTCCGGGTTCTGAGTTTCGAGTTTCAAGTTTCAAATTTCTATTTGCGGGTCTGATTCCATTTTTGCATTGAACCGTCAGCTCCTTGCCGTCGGCCGCTCATTGCGACCTTTTTTCTTTCAACATATCCATCAAATGCTTTTTGTAAAACGGTTCTTTGAAAACGCGCTACAACACCTTCAACAACTGGTTGGCGGCGGTCAGACACGGGTCCCACGTCGGGCCGAAGGGCGGCGCGTAGGACAGGTCGGTCTGGCTGAAATCTTCCACGGTCATCCGCGCGTGCAGGGCGACGGCCGGGGCGTTGATCCGGTGAGCGACGCCTTCCCGGCCGACCATCTGGGCGCCCAGCAGGCGGCCGGTTTTCTTGTCGCCGACCAGGCTCACGTAAATCGGGCTGCTTCCCGGATGGGCATGGGCGCGGGAGCTGGTCTTGATCATCTTTTCCGCCGGCTCGAAGCCCTCTTTTTCAGCCTCCTGCGGAGTGAGACCCGTCCGGGCCACCTCCATGTCGAACACACGGAAGACGGCGGTTCCGGCCACGCCCGGCAGCTCCACAGCCTGCCCACAGACGTTGTCGGCGACGGCCCAACCGGCTCGGTTGGCCCGCAAGGCCAGCGGAATCCAGGTCTTGCGCCCCGTCACCACGTGGTAGGCATCGGCGCAATCGCCGGCTGCGTAAATATCGGGATCCGAGGTCTGCAGCCTGCGGTCAACGGCGACCGATCCACTCACCCCCAGCGCGACGCCGGCGGCGCCGGCCAAGTCACTGTTGGGGGTGACTCCGATGCCCACCAACACCATCTCACTCTCGAGGGTCAGTCCCTCGCAGACGACCTGCAAGCCGTCACCGACCGTTTCGATGCGCTCGACCCGGTGACCGGCGTGCACCGCCACACCGCGGGTGGTGACTTCTTCTCTGACCCTTTCGGCCAGTTCTTCCCGGAGCCAGGGGAGAAATCGGGGGCCGGGCTTGACCATGGCCACCTCGAGATCGAGTGCCCGCAGGGCTTCGCACATTTCCAGGGCAATGTAGCCCATGCCGAGAATGACCACTTTTTCGATCTTTTTGGCAGCGATCATCGCCTTGATTCGCCGACCGTCTTCAAGCGTCTTCAGCCTCATGACACCCGGCAGGTCGATGCCCGGAATTTCGGGCAGGACCGGGTTCGCGCCGGTGGCGATCAAAAGCTTGTCGTACGGCGCCTCGAAGGGTTTGCCCTCCAGGGTTTTTCCACCAACGACTTTTGCGGATCGATCGATGTGGGCTACAGGATGACCGGTGAACAGATTGATGCCCTGTTTGTCGCGGAAGACCTCGGCCCTTCGGACAACCAATTCTTCGATACCCCGCCGGGGATCGGCTATATTGTAAGGGATCCCTCAGGCGCTGTAGGAAACATCGCGGGTTTTTTCAAAAACAGTAATCTCGAGGTCGGTGATGGTGCGCTTTGCCCGGCTGGCAGCACTCATGCCGGCGGCATCGGCGCCGATGACGACAAAATTCATGGCAGCCTCCGTTATAGTTTAGGGTTCAGGGTTTGGGGTTCACGGTTCAGCGACGCCTCTGGCCGCCCAGTCTGATCGTGTCAGAAACACTTTTAAGCTTCATTTGAGGTTTTAGCAAACCCTAAATCCTGAAACCTGAACACTGATTTAGTTGCGGCCGAAAGCCTGTAATGGGATTTGAGCCCGTCGTGTCGACCATCTGTCAAGCGGCGGTTCGGCACTTTTCTTGTGGCCATCCGTTTGCTAAGATGTGTCGTTTTTCTTTTAAATCACCAATCACAGTTGGTCAATGCTGGAAAACGAAATCAATAGAATCGAGTTGCTTCTGACCGACGCCATGAGTGTCGACCGCTATTCGGTTCTTCGCAGGCTCGCTCAGCTGAAGCGCCGCCGTGCCGGGAGGACGGCGCAGAAGAGTTTCAGGCATCAACTGGCGGCAATCGAACAGCAGCTTGTGGAGTCGGCCGCTCGGAGGCAGAAGCGTGCGGCGAACCGGCCCCGTGTCACCGATGCTCCCGCCCTGCCGATTAGCGACCGAAAGGACGACATCATAACCGCCATCGCGTCGCATGCGGTGGTGATCGTCTCCGGTGAAACCGGCTCCGGCAAGACGACCCAGCTTCCGAAATACTGTCTGGCGGCCGGCCGGGGTATCGGCGGCAGAATCGGTTGCACCCAGCCGCGACGGATCGCCGCAACGTCGGTGGCGCGCCGGATTGCCGAAGAAATAGGCGAATCGGTCGGTCTTTCGGTAGGCTACAAGATCCGTTTCCAGGACCGCACCGGGCCGGACGCCTTCATCAAAATCATGACCGACGGCATTCTGCTGGCCGAAGTCCAGCAGGACCGCTATCTCAGTGAGTACGATACCATCATCGTAGACGAAGCCCACGAACGCAGTCTGAACATCGACTTTGTCCTGGGCCTGTTGCAGACGCTTCTGAAGAAACGCCGCGATTTCAAGCTGATCATTACGTCGGCCACTATCGACACCGAGAAGTTTTCGCGGGCATTCGACGATGCGCCGGTGATCGAGGTGTCCGGCCGCCTCTACCCGGTGGATGTGAGCTACTTTCCGGACGACCCCTCCTTTGCGACAGCCTCCGACGAGCCGAACGATGACATGACGCACGTCGAAACGGCGGTCGCGGCGATCCGCAGGCTGAAGCGCCACGGGCCTTTCGGCGACATATTGGTTTTCATGCCGACAGAGCAGGACATTCGTGAAACCTGTGAGATCCTGGAGGGTGACGGCGCCCCCGGTGAACGGGTGATGCCGCTGTTTGCCCGTTTGACGGCCGATGAACAGGCCCGGGTCTTCGCACGGACCAAGGGCCGAAAAATTATCGTTGCCACGAATGTTGCCGAAACTTCTCTGACGATTCCGGGCATCCGGTACGTGGTGGATAGCGGGCTGGCCCGTGTGTCCCAGTACAATCCACGCACGCGCACTAACGCCCTGCCGGTCGAACCGATCTCACGCAGCAGTGCCGACCAGCGCAAGGGACGCTGCGGGAGAGTGGAAAACGGTGTCTGCATCCGGCTCTACAGCGAGGAAGACTATCTTTCGCGGCCGCTCTTCACGCCGCCCGAGATCCTGCGGTCCAACCTGGCCGAAGTCATTCTGCGCATGACGGCCTTGAAGTTGGGCGACATGGCCGCTTTTCCATTTATCGACCGGCCGGCGGCCAAAAGCATCCGCGACGGAACGGAAGCTCTCAAGGAACTCGGTGCCGTCGCCGAAAACCTCGCCGGAGAAGAGGTGCAAAAGGCCAGAGGCGGCGGCCGCAGTAGAGAGCGCCGCGCGAATCGCAGACAGGCGGATGGCTCCAAATCGCGTCCGGGCTTGTTCCTGACGAAGCGGGGCTCCCTGATGGCACGCCTGCCGATTGATCCGCGCCTGTCCCGCATGTTGATCGAGGCCAGAAAGCAGGGCTGCCTGGCAGAGGTGACCGTCATCGCGGCCGCCTTGAGTATCCAGGATCCCCGCGAACGTCCGGCCGATCGCGCCGAAGAGGCCGATAAGGCTCAGGCCCTTTTTGTCGACCCGGCCTCGGACTTTTTAACCCTGGTCAACATCTGGAACCGGTATCAGGAAACCTGGCGCGAGCAAAAAACGACCGGCCGAATGAAAAAGTTCTGCCGGGCACACTTTCTTTCTTTTCGCCGCATGCGCGAGTGGCGCGATATCCAAACGCAACTGAACGACATACTGGCCGAAAACGGTTTGTCACGGGCTGGTGCAGCCAGTGTGGACCCCGATGGCCGCTATGCGGCCATCCACAAGGCCGTTCTGAGCGGTTTTTTATCCAACATTGCCGTTAGGAAGGAAAAAAACGTCTTTCAAGCCGCCAAGGGACGCGAGGTAATGATCTTTCCCGGCTCTGCTCTTTTCAACCGAGCCGGCGATTGGATCGTGGCGGCCGAGATGGTTGAGACGAGCCGCCTGTTTGCCCGCATGACGGCCACCGTCGATTCCGCATGGCTGGAGGAACTGGGCGGGTCTCTTTGCCGATCCACGTATTTGAACCCGCGCTGGGATGCCCTTCGGGGGGAGGTCGTCGCTACTCAGCAGGTCAGTCTCTTCGGATTGGTGATCGTGACCGGACGCACGGTTTCTTTCGGACCCATCGACCCTGAAACCGCTGCCGAGGTTTTCATCCGCGGCGCCCTGTTAGAAGACGATGTGCTGCATCCGCCCGCATTTCTGAAAAGCAATCGGAAATTGATCCAACGCATCAAAGACATGGAAGACCGCATCCGGCGGCGGGACATCCTGGTGGACGATGAAGAGATAGTGCGATTTTACAGGAGCCGCCTGCCGATGGTTTACGATCTGCGAACACTGAACCGCTTAATCCGTGAAAAGGGCAGCGACGGTTTTCTGCGGATGGAGCCGGGAGATGTTATGAACGGCCCGTTGGACAAGGACCTCCTCGACCGGTATCCGGACAATGTGGCGCTGGGACGGGGGCGATATCGCTGCAGTTACCGCTTCGACCCGGGTCAACCGGACGACGGTCTGACGGTTACCATTCCGGCCACCGTCGCCGCGTCGATCCCGCTCGGCCAAACCGATCGGCTCGTTCCCGGTTTGTTGCAGGAGAAAATCGAAACGCTTTTAAAAAGACTGCCCAAGCAGTATCGTAAGCAGCTCGTTCCCATCGCCCGCACCGCAGAAATCATCACCGATGGGTTAGATGCCGGGAACGAGGCCTTGTTCAGTGCTCTGGGGAAAATTATCTTCCGGCGCTTTGGCGTCGATATTCCCGGAACGGCCTGGTCAACCGAAGGGTTGCCGGAATACCTGATAATGCGGATCGCTATAATCGGGCCTCGCGGCGAGGTCATCCTTAGCTCACGCGACACGCAAGTCCTGCGCCGGAGCGTTTCGAGCGACCTTCCGACCGATGACTGGGAAGCGGCCAGACGCCAGTGGGAGAAAAGCCGCATAACGAGCTGGGATTTCGGTGAACTGCCGGAAGGCCTTGAACTGGCGGTTAAGGGCGGCGGTGACTGGGTTGTTTTCCCCGGCCTGGCGGAGGAAGAGGGCAATTCGGGGCGCAGCATCAACCTGAGACTCTTTCGCAGGCGGGAGGCGGCAGAGGC
>JBDNAO010000256.1:0-9016 GCA_039768375.1 Desulfobacterales bacterium
CCATGGCCGATAGACCCACCTACGAGCAACTGGCCAAGCGGGTTAAAGATCTCGAACGGAAGTTGCAAGGCTGCCGCACCGGTCGAACCGAGACGGCGGTTCAAGAAGATGATGGGATGCGGAAGGCAGACGAACCGTTTTGGCCGGGAAATGACCTGCGGTATCGAGAAATCGTCGATTCCATCGGGGAGGCGATCTGGTTGTTCGATTGGAGCCGGCAGGGATTCGTTTACGTCAATCCCGCTTATGAGGCTATCTGGGGCAGATCCGTCGAGGCTCTACACGGCCATTACGAAGGATGGTCGAAGAGCATCCATCCGGATGATCTGGCGTTTGCCAAAGAGTCCTTTATCCGTATCGCCGAAACCGGCGGTGGCGAAAAACGGGAGTACCGAATCGTTCGCCCCGACGGCTCCGTTCGCTGGGTATCCGACAGGGGCTACGTCATCCGCGACCGGCAGGGGCAAATCGTGCAGATCGCCGGTATCGCCAAGGACATCACCGATCGCAAGCAGGCCGAAGAGACCCTGCGAAAATACGAAAAGATCGTCGCCACATCGAAAGATCTGATGGCGCTGGTCGACGGTGATGGCATCTTTCAAGCGGTCAGCGACAGTTACTTAGAGGCCCACGGTAAAACGCGCACCGAGATCATCGGCGGCTCGTTGCTGGATCTGGTCGGCCGCGAACGATTCGAATCAGACATCAAACCCAGATTCGACCGTTGCCTGGCCGGAGAAGAGGTGACCTTCCGGCTGTGGTTTGATTTCGCGGGCATGGGCAACCGCTTCATGGAAGCCGTCTATTCTCCGTTTAGGGGCAAAAACGGGAATATCCTCGGCGTCGTCGTGGTCTCGCGCGACATCACCGAGACCAAGAACCTTCAGGGGCAGCTGCTTCAGTCCCAGAAAATGGAAGCCATCGGAACCCTGGCGGGCGGTATCGCGCATGATTTCAATAACCTGTTGATGGGCATCCAGGGCCGCACATCGATCATGTTGGTCGACATCGACGCCGATCACCCGCATGTCGAAAATCTCAAGGTCATCGAAGGTCATGTCAGAAGCGCCTCTAATCTGACGCGGCAATTGCTCGGGTTCGCGCGCGGGGGCAAATACAATGTCAAACCGCTCGATCTGAGTGCGGTGTTACGGGAGAAAAACCGCATGTTCGGCCGCATGCAAAAAGGGATTGTCATCCAGGAAAAATTGCAGCCCGATCTCTGGCCCGTCGAAGCCGACCGCAGCCAGATCGAACAGGTGCTGCTGAACATATACATAAACGCCTGGCAGGCCATGCCCGGCAGCGGCACCCTCTATATCCAGGCGGCAAACGTCCATCTCGATTCGCCTGCCGTCGCAGCATATAGGCTTAGCCCCGGCCGCTATGTCAAAATCTCTGTCATCGACACGGGCATCGGAATGGATGCTGCCACCCGCAACCGCATCTTCGAACCGTTCTTCACGACCAAGGCGATGGGCCGCGGAACCGGCCTGGGCTTGGCTTCGGCATATGGCATCGTAAAAAACCACGGTGGGTTTATCACCGTCGAGAGCGTCGAAGGCAAAGGCACGACCGTCGGCATCAATCTGCCCGCTACAGACAAGCGGGTGGCGGCTGACGACCGCACAACCAAGCCGTTGCACAAAGGCGCCGGCACCGTCCTGCTGGTGGACGACGAGGAGATGGTCGTCGAGGTCGGCTCCCTAATGTTGCGACGGCTCGGTTACGACGTGCTAACCGCAACCGGCGGTCGGGAAGCGCTACAGATCTGCAAGCGGCATCACGCCCGCATCAGTCTGGTCATTTTGGATTTGATCATGCCGGACCTCGGCGGCGCAGATACCTGCACCCTGCTCAAAGCCGTCCATCCGGCCATCAAGGTATTGCTGTCGAGCGGTTACGGTATCAACGGCAATTCCAGCGATATCGTCAAAAGCGGCTGCGACGGTATAATTCAGAAACCGTTCGACCTGAACGCGCTGTCACAAAAAATCAATGACATCGTATCGTCAGCACCCGCTTGACACCCATGCGTCATGGTCGCATGTTAAAAACAAATATGGAGATCTGACATGCGAAAACTCCTGCTAAATAGTATCGGCTTAATGCTGTTGGCCGCTTTCTCGGTTTTGGCAGCCGCACCGTGGGGCCTGGCTGAAAACCACAAGATACCGATCAACACCGATGATGTCGGCGTCGCCATCAAAGGCTATGACACCGTCGCCTATTTCACCGACGGTCGGGCCGTGATAGGGAACCCCGAATTTGAAACCCTCTGGCAGGATGCCCGCTGGCACTTTGCCAGCGCCGAACATCGCGACATGTTCAAAGCCGATCCGGAACGCTACGCGCCGCAGTACGGCGGCTACTGAGCATCGGCCCTTGCAGCCGGCGAGTTCGCCGAAGTGAATCCCGAGGCCTTTAAAATTGTGGATGGAAAGCTTTACCTTAACTGGAGCCGCTGGAGCGCTTTCAAATTCGGCTTGAATACCGATGCGAAGATAAGAAAGGCCGATACGAACTGGACCAAGAAACTCAACCCAAATTGATCCGGCCAGAATTCTCGGTGAAAAATGAGAATCCCCACAATGAGAATCCGATAGATTACGCCGGGTGGACGCACTGTAATTACTGATGCAGGAAAGAGCGCTGCGGGTCATCTGCGACGCCGACCGCTTGTTTACAGTAGCGTCTCATTTCAAACCGGCCTTGCGCAAACCGACGATGAGCTTGTCCCGGTCCAAGGGATTCTGCAAGGCTCTGCCAAAACTATCCAGCT
Organism: Desulfobacterales bacterium; assembly: GCA_039768375.1. GTDB lineage: Bacteria > Desulfobacterota > Desulfobacteria > Desulfobacterales > SG8-13 > JARFQH01. The sequence continues at coordinate 2,783 of JBDNAO010000256.1, forward strand.
CAAAAAAAGGTTCGAGACGGCGCACTTCGGATGCGGCATGCACGGCCGCGTCCATGCGGTCCATCTGGGCGTACGCCGCCGCCAGGACGATGTGCAAACCCGAGAATTCCGGCCACTGAACCAGCCCTTTTTCGAGGATGGCAATGGCATCCCGGTAGCGTTCCTTGAGGTAATACGCCATGCCCAGGTGCATCAGCGTGTTTCTGGGCGCACTGGGATCGAGGCGCAGAGCGAACTCCAGAGATTCGACGGCCGCATCGGTTTGACCGGACCACAGCCGAATCCAGCCAAGGGCCTCGTAGCTGTTGGCATCGTTGGGGTTGAGTTCCAAGGCCCGCTCCAGTTGGCCGATAGCCGGTTCATACTGATTGCGCAAGGCAAAAATCATGGCCAGGAGTCGATGAAGGGCAGAATTGGTTTCGTCCAGGACCAATCCCCGTTGCGCGAGCTCCTGGGCGCGGTCCAGCGCCTGGTGGGGAAATTCGGTCCAGCCGTAACTGACCTTGTTGTACTCGGTCAGCCCCAGGGCGACATAGGCGGCGGCGTAGTTCGGGTCCAGAGCGACGGCCTTCTCGAACATCTCGGCCGCCTGGATGTTGGCCGCACGGTTGCGCCGGTAGTAATAATTGTATCCCTTGAGAAGATAGTCATACGCCTGCAGGTTGCCGGTTCCTTTCTGCACGACACGGGCGCGCTCGGCCGAAGGTATTTTCACCGCCAGGTTGGCCACGATGGTCTGGACGATATCATTCTGAAGACTGAATATATTCTTCATATCGCCCGTGTACCGTTCGGCCCAGATGGGATTGCCGGCGCCGGCATCCACGAGTTGGACATTGATGCGAACTCTCTCGCCGCTCTTTTGAACGCTGCCCTCCAGCACGTAGCGCACACCCAGGTCCTGCGCCACCGCTTCGATGCTTGCGGCTTTACCCTTATAGGTGAAAACCGTGTTGCTGGCGATGACGAACAGTTCGTGAAACTTGGAAAGATCCGTAATGATGTCGTTGGTCATTCCCTCGCTGAAATACTCCTGCTCCGGGTCCCCGCCTATATTATTGAACGGCAGGACCGCAATGGAAGCCTTGTGTGCCGCAGCCGGCAGCACGGCACCCGATGGCGGTGCAGTCGTTGGACGTCTTTTCGGCCGGTGAGCCTCCACCCAAAAGAAAAAGGCGCCAACTAAAAGGGCCACAGCCAATAGTCCACCAGCGGCCTTCAGGAGTGCCGGTGACCATCCGGCCTTGCGCGCCGGCCTGCATCCGGCGCTGTCCCCATCCGCCCAAACCCGATAAACCCCGATCGGTCTGGCGATGTTTTTTACCCTGATTTCGCCCAGTTCCTCACACCCGAATGTAAATTTGTTTTCGATCTGGTCGAAGGCGCTTCGCGATACACAGATGCCCCCGGCCGCTGCCAGGGATTCCAAACGGGCCGCCACATTCACCCCGTCACCATAAATCCGCTCGCCATCGACGATCACATCGCCGAGATTGATGCCGATGCGAAACAGCATGCGCCGCTCCTGGGGCATGGCGTCATTGCGCACTTTCAAGTCGGCCTGGATCTCGAAAGCACACTGCACCGCCTGAACCACACTGTCGAATTCGGCCAGCAGATTGTCACCGGTAGAGTCGACCACCCGCCCGCGATGATGATGGATTATGCGGGTCATCGCTTCCTTGTAAGCGGTCAGCGTACGAACGGTCGCGACCTCGTCCAGACCCATCAAGCGACTGTAGCCCGCCACGTCGGCGCTGAAAATCGCCGAGAGTTTGCGTCTAACCTCTGATGGCGTCATGACTCACCTGGAATAAGAATGAAAGAATATATTTTTGCCGATCATTTGCTTGTACGCAGAAAGCGTCATATTATCAAGTTGAATTCCCACAATGAATATTATAAGTAACTATTATATCTAAACAAGCGGGCATTGCGGCCGCAAGCGCAGAACGCATCCCGGCCGTATCGGAGACGAATATAATCGGTATTCGTTCAACATGTCGGCCCAGCTGCGAAAACGATCAATCAGTCGCAAAGAACAGCCGGTCGGCGGAACGACAGCGAGAAGATCGTGGATACGAGAATTCTACAGCAGGAAATCAAGCAGCTCAGGAAAGAAAAGGCCGTGTACCAGGCCCAGAGCCGGATGCTCGATCATTTTGTATCCGTTGCGCGCGCTTCGGCCGACCAGAAGATGATCAATGCGACGCTTCAAAAAACCCTCGAGGTGTCGATCGGCTTGACCAGTGCGGAAAAAGGCAGCTTGTTCCTGCTCGATGAAAACGGGGTGGTGATCGAGAGCATATTGACGCGGAAGCAAGCGTCCTCGGATGAACGCAACCGGCTGATCGGCACCGTGCTGGATCAGGGTCTGGCCGGATGGGTGCGCCGCCACTGCAACATCAAAGATGGCAACTGCAAGCTGGCCTATATCTGCGACACGGAGAAGGACGAACGCTGGTTGACGCTTCCCGGCCAGCCGTACGAAGTCCGTTCGGCATTGGTCGTGCCGATCACCAGAAAAGAACGGCTCCTCGGCCTGCTCACACTGCTGCACTCCCGTCCCGGGCACTTCAGCCCCGAATCAATAGAGTTGATCGAAATGACCGCGGTTCAAATTGGCGTGGTTCTGGAGAATGCCACCCTGTACGCAAAACTGGAAGAATCTTTTCACCGCATCGCACAGGCCAAAAAGGAAATCGAGATTTACTCCGGCGCCCTGGATCTTGAAATGGAAAAAGGCCGCAAGATTCAGCGGGATTTTCTGCCCGAGGAAATCCCTTCTGCACCCGGTTGGGAAATTGCGGCTTATCTGCACCCGGCCATCCAAGTTTCCGGCGATTTCTACGATGTGTTCGAGTTGTCCGGCCATCACCTCGGCCTGGTTGTGGCCGATGTCTGCGACAAGGGGATCGGTGCGGCTCTTTTTATGGCGCTGTTTCGCAGCCTCATCCGCGTGTACACCTTGGGGGTCGAAACATCGACTGGATCCTCGGCCCAGGCAGTCGGAGCCGGCGGTTTCGGCGTCCTCAAGGCGGTCCGCGACACCAACTCCTACATCGCCCGTCATCACGGAAAATTGGGCATGTTCGCCACCATGTTTGTCGGCGTGCTCAACGTAACGACCGGCAACTTGACCTATATCAACGCCGGGCACGAACCGCCGATCATTTTGACCGCAGCGGGAGAAATCGTCATGCTCCGGCCGACCGGCCCGGCGGTGGGCCTGTTACCGAAAATGAATTTCATCTCCAGACAGGTTCAGCTCGAGCCGGATGATACATTAATCGCCTTCACAGATGGCGTGACAGAAGCCACCTCACCGGCAGAAGAAATCTTGGGCCGGGAGCGGCTTCAAGCGATCCTCAAAAAAAGATATTCTTCGGCTGCCGACGTCATCGACCACATCAAGCGCGTAACATTCGAACACCTCGACTCGGCCCCGCAAAACGACGACATCACTCTCCTGTGCGTGCGTCGAAAAACCGCAAATTGATTCGAGCTGGGTTTTCTGTTCGTCACCAAGAATTGGTGTAGACCATTACCCCTTCTTGACCCATCCCCTCATTAATGCTATCGGAAGTCCAAGCGCAAGGATTCGCCGGGTCGCGGACTTAAGTGGCCGTGCACAACGCTTAAACCCTCCTTTCGGATCCCTTGCGCTTTCAACATCTTACTTAAACGGGCCATGAAAAATGGAAGAAAACCGTAACCGGCGCTGGCTGATCATCGGATTTTTTTTGTTGATCGGACTGCTGTTTGTCGGATTCATTTATACGGCCGTGGTGGGACCCCGGAGCATGCAATCCCAGCAGCGACTGGAGAGTGCCGTCTCGAGCTATGAAAAGCGGATGAGGGCCCGATCTGACGACAAGACCGTCATTTTGCCCCTGGGGCAGGTGACATCGGTCGGCAAAATAAAGATGATCTACCGCGGGCTCGAGGGTGATCGGATCAACGTCGACGTCATCATCCCGGAACTCGACCCGGAAACGGCCTACCATCACTCGATTCACGAATCGGAGGCGAAGAGGGGTCTCAAATTAGGTGGGCAGGATTTCGAGGTGATATCCGCCGGCGAAACCAAACTGCGCCTCAACAGGGTCAAGCGGTAATGGTGCCATGATACTCGAGCCCAGAATTCGAAACAACATCTGTGTCAACGCCCACCCGCTGGGATGCACCGCGCAGGTACGCGCACAGATCCAATACGTGAGGGCCCGTGAAAAAATCGACGGTCCCCAAAAGGTTCTGGTGGTCGGCGCCTCGAACGGGTACGGGTTAGCCGCCAGAATCGTCTCGGCTTTCGGCTCGGGCGCCGCCACGATCGGTATCGGCTATGAAAAAACCGGCAGCGCGCACCGCACCGGTACGGCCGGTTGGTACAACCTTGAGGCCTTTCGAAATGAGACCGAAAACGAAGACCTGGGGGTCTGGAACGTAAACGCGGACGCGTTCGCGGAGGAGACCAAAACAAAAGTCGCCCGTCTGATAAAGGAAAAGCTCGGCCGCATCGACTTTCTCGTTTACAGCATCGCGGCCCCGCGGCGGATGGATCCCGCGACCGGTGAGATCTATTCCTCGGTGATCAAACCGATCGGGGAGCGGTTCACTGCCAAGACGGTCGATTTTCTCACCGGCAAGGTCGAGGTGGTCACGGCCGAGCCGGCCACCGCAGAAGAAGTCCAGCAGACCGTGAGGGTAATGGGAGGGGAAGACTGGCTCCTGTGGTTGAAAAAACTGCGCGCGGCCGATCTGCTTGCGCCGGGCTTTCTGACCGTGGCCTTCTCCTACATCGGTTCGGTGCATACCCGGGCTCTTTACCGCGACGGAACGATCGGTGCAGCCAAGAAGGACCTGGAGCAAAAAGTGGTCGCCATCAACCGGCTGCTGGCGCCGCTCGGCGGAAAGGCCCTGATCAGCGTCAACAAGGCCCTGGTCACCAGGGCCAGTGCGGTGATCCCGGCCGTGCCGCTCTACATCGCCCTTCTCTACCGGATCATGAAGGCCGGCCACCTGCACGAAGGGTGCATCGCACAGATGTACCGGCTCTACCACGACCACCTCTTCAGCGACCGGCCCCCGCGCGTGGATCAAAAAGGCCGCATCCGCCTGGATGACTACGAAATGCGCCCGGATGTGCAGCAGAAGGTCACCGAACTCTGGGAAAAAGTCGACGCCGGCAACATCAGGGAACTGGCCGACATCGATGGATTGCGGCAGGAATTCTTGCGGCACCACGGGTTCGACATGCCGGGCATCGACTACACCCGCGAGATCGATCCGGCTGATTTCTGAGCAGACGGCCCTCGGACCGGGACGTCGCACACGGCAGGTAGAGTGCGAGCGGATCTCGAAGTCGGCGGCGATTCCTTATCCCCCGAAGGTTTTCTGCAGAGGGCGGTGGGTGAAGGGCCTGGCGTCCGCAGCCCCATAGTCCGCGACGATGTGGCCGTTGCCGATCAGTCGCCATTTGTAGATCACCAGCCCTTCCATTCCCACCGGTCCACGGGCGTGGATTTTGCTGGTGCTGATGCCGACCTCGGCCCCCAACCCGAAACGGAAGCCATCGCTGAACCGGCTGCTGCAATTGAGAAAAACGTCGGCCGCATCGACGGTGTCCATGAAGCGCACCCCTTTGCCGCGGTCGGCGGTCACGATCACATCGGTGTGGCCCGAACCGTAGCGGTTGATGTGGGCGATCGCCTCCTCCATACCGGCCACGACCTTGACCGACAGGATCAGGTCGAGATACTCCGTGCGCCAATCCTCGGCCGCAGCCGGTATGACGTCGATCAGCTTGCGGGTCTCTTCACACCCCCTGATCTCGACCCCCTTCTCTTCCAGAACCGCTTTGATCTGCGGCAGAAAGGCCCCGGCGACCTCCCTGTGCACCAGAAGGGTCTCGGCCGCATTGCACACCGCCACATACTGGCACTTGCTGTCAACGACGATCCGAACCGCCATGGCGAGATCGGCCTTTTTGTCGACATACACATGACAGATGCCATCGGCATGACCCAGGACCGGAATCCGGGTGTTTTCCATGATGTGTTGAACGAAGGAATTGCTTCCGCGCGGAACGATCAGATCGATGCTGTCGTTCAGCCGCAGCATTTCCGCCACGTCGGCGCGGGTCTCCAGCAAGGCCAGCCAACCGGCGGGAATCCCCGCCTTTTCACCGGCCGCGGCAATGACTTCCGCCAGGATGCGATTGGTTTCGGCCGCCTC
>JBDNAO010000257.1:0-3151 GCA_039768375.1 Desulfobacterales bacterium
GTGCCGCAGATGCAAGGCGTCGGGTGCGCAGACGTACTTTTGTACTTCAAGTGCCCGACAACAAAGCAGATGCGGTGCCCTGTGAACGCTTACGAATCGATCATTGACGATCAGCTCTGGCGGGCCACTGTAATCCCGGATTCGAAGACCTATGCAAACGCCACTGCAGCTCCAATTCCTATTCACCCAATATTTTGTCCCTGCTAATGCTCGGCCATGATGTGGTCGATATTGACAAACCTGGAAGGTGACTGGCTCCAGTAATCAAAAACCGTCGGATTGTTGGGCGCAATGATCCAGGTGCCTTGATAACTGTAGTCCGGTGAAAAGATCCTAATCATCACATCGCCGCCGTTAAAAGTCCATTTGCGGCCGTCATGATAAATGTGTTCGATACCCATTCCTTGACGGGTCTTGATGTGAAAATTGTCTTCCGGATGATCCCAGGAAGTATCGATGATAAACTGCAATACCTGCCATTTGTTGCCCGAGGGAAGAAAGCCCTGGTTGGAAGCAATACCGGCATCGTTGGGCAGGCCGAACGCCAGATGCCCCGGAAATCTCCAGGCCAGTTGGCGCAATTCGGCCTCCCGGCTCCATTCATGGTGCAAAGTAGTGGTGACATTGTGGATCAAGGCGTAACAACGATGGTAATCGTCTTGCGCACAAACATCTCCCAGTTGAGAGGCCCCGGCCGAAAACCCCACCGTCAATTTGCCGGTATTCTGGCGCTGGTGAAGACAGTTTTTAAACCGATCATAATCATCGAAGAAATAACCACCCATGGCATCGTAGCGTTCGAAACCTGTATACACGTCACCGCCGCCCAGAATGACGACTTCGGCATGTTCGACCATATTGAAAAAGATTTCGGCATCATGGCGTGATAGGCTGTCGCTCCAGAAAAAAACTCTGGCATCGAGACCAAAAGGGGTAAAGTGGTCGAAATACCATTTAAAGGTGCCCCACGAAAAATCCTGGGACTCACGACTTTCCATGCCAAAAGGCAAGTACAGTAGGCTTTTATTGTGGGGATGTTCCAAAGCACGCTGAACGATCCAATTCCGGTGCAGATACTCACAGCGGTTGTGAGAACTGTAAATCAAGGCAGTTGGATTAAGATTCACAGGCACCTCCTTTGGCTAAGTGGTCGTTTCCGATCGCTGTTGGTCATTTTTCAGCAGAAACCGCAACGGCACCTGGACCCGGGCACGCCAGGCCGTTTCGGAGTGGGGATCGCCAGCGTACCAGCTGCCGAGCCAGTCTAATCCGAACTCGTAGCCTCTCCTCCTTAATATATCTTCCACGCGCTTCTGTTTATAACGATAGCCAGCATTATTGGCTTCGTTGCCGTAGTCCAGATATATTTTATGCCGTCCCGGTTCGGGCAGCCGCGTTTTCAGATATGTACTGAAAGGCCGGTGTGCAATGGGCCAGTGGGTTGAAAGACAGCCGGCCCCGCCGAATACATGCGGATATTCACAGGTCGCATACAATGAAATCAATCCCCCCATGCTCGACCCCATCAAAAAGGTAAACTCCCGCTCCGGGTGGGTGCGGTAGCGGCTGTCAACGAAGGGTTTGAGTTCGTAGACTAAGAAGCGCAGGTAATTGTCAGAAATCGGCATCCCCCCGTAACGCTTTATCACGCGGTTCCTCGAATGTTGGGACCGATGGTCGCAAAAGGGCCGTTGCGGCAGGTATTCGCGCAATCTTTGCGGCGTGTTCCAGATCCCGACCACAATGGTCGGTCTAATTTCCCTCTCCTGACAAAGAGCCGCCATGGTCTGATCCAGGCCCCAATCGACACCGATGAAAGATTTTTGCGACTCAAACAGGTTCTGGCCATCATGCATGTAAAGGACTGCATACCCGCTGGCATCGCCTTGGTCGTAATCCGGCGGCAGCCAGACCTCGATAGCTCGGGGATTGATGAACTGCGACGGCACACTTGGAAAATGATGCAGGGTGCCGATCAGATCGGGATTTTTGACTGGGCTGAAAACCGGTTGAATTTTTGTTTCACTTTGTGCGCCATTATCGGTAGTTTCGCAAGAGGTCTGGATATCGTCAACGGTTTTGAGATTCATAATATTTCAAGTCAACCCGAACAAGTTGTCAGTTTGCAGTATTTTATTTATAATTTCGAGTAATTGTCAATCAACTCGCAATTCGATTTTCCTATGCTTGACACTAATTATCTGCGCCTTACCTTGATCCATTAAGCAACCGCTTGAATGAATGGTTAAAAGTGAAAAATTTTGAATCCGGATTGGGGCCGGCGTTCGTCTTGTCTCTTTTGTACTATCCCCTCGTTCAGATTCACTGACGATGTTCCCATGTGAGCCACCGTTGAGGGAAGAGTATCACCAGTGATACATATAGCATTTGAGCCGGAAATTCGAAATGCTCGTTTTCGGTCATTCCGGATATCCGGTCATCCTTTTTCCGACCTGAAAGGGCCGTTTCTATCAATACAAGGTGTATCATAAAACTAAACGGGATACTGGGGTATGATGTTAACACCGTCGAGCTGGCCATCCGCGAAAGCGTGCCTTACGCCATCGATTTCTGCAATCCGGCACCGGATGCCAATATCCACCCGGTTCAACCGGATAGTTTCGAATGGATCGTGGAAGCGACGGCCAACATGGCCATTCGCCGGGCGCAGGCGCACCGCGAGGGTCTCAACAACCTGACTTGGGGCGAATTTATTACCGCTTTCTTTAACTAATGCCCATCCATAAACGACATCTTTCGGCCTTGGCCGGTGTTCTCGCTCTTTGCAATCCTCGACGTAGCCCTGCTACGCCTGCGGTTGCAAAATCGCTGCGGCCTTGGCCAAGGCCGAAATCTAACATTTATGGACGGACACTAACCATAATGATATTATTATATAATTTTGACATCGCCGAATCCGGAGTTGATACTCGATAAAGGAGGAACATGAACCAGCACTTATCGGAGATTGATGTTGATCCTGCATTGCGTCCCGGGGCTTTTAATGCCGTCAATGTATGCCTCAGGCTGCAGCCCGACGAGCGGTTGACGCTAATTACCGACGAGGCCACCAGCGAAATCGCCGCCGCATTGGTGAGCGAAATCGAAAAAGTCGGTTCACGCTATAACGTGTTTGTTCTCGAAAATCTTA
>JBDNAO010000035.1:0-3413 GCA_039768375.1 Desulfobacterales bacterium
GACCGATATGGATTGACGGCTAAGTAAGATGTCTGGTATTTGTGAAAGCTATTGATTAAGGATACAAATAGGAACACATGATGGATGACTTCATGTGGCCAGACAAACCGAACCTGACCGCTTTTCCGGTGGCCCGGCCTGGATATCCCCTAATTTTGGGCTGTGCGTTCACCACGGCGGTGTTGGCGCTGTTGGGTTTGACCGTACCGACCCTGTTGGCCTTGGCGATTACATTTTTCGTGGTCTATTTCTTCAGGGATCCCGATCGGATCGTTCCAAACGCAGGCGGAACGGTGGTGTCGCCGGCCGACGGCAAGGTGATTGCCGTCGAAACGGTCGATGAAACGCCTTTTTATGAAGGCGAGTGTCAAAAAATCAGTATTTTCATGTCGGTTTTTAACGTACACGTCAATCGAATTCCGCATGAGGGAACCGTCAAAGAGATCACTTATCACCCTGGAAAGTTCATTGCCGCCAGCCGCAACAAGGCATCTTCCGACAATGAACGCAACGCGATTTTCCTCGAAACAGAGGGGGGGAGTCACATCACCGTTGTCCAGATTGCCGGTCTGATCGCCAGACGCATCATCTGTACCGTCGGATCTTCGCAAACCGTTCGCCGCGGACAGCGTCTCGGCATGATCTGTTTTGGATCCCGTGTAGATCTATATGTACCGGTGGAAACCGAAATTAGGGTTGCCGTGGGAGAGCACGTGAAAGCCGGTTTCACGATAATGGGAGTCTTGCCATGACACGAAGAAGGAAATTCAAGGGTGAACGCTTACGGCGCGGTATTTACATCCTGCCGAACATCTTCACCTCCTTGAACATATTTTTTGGGTTCTACTCGGTCATCGCCGCCATCAACGGCAAGTATGTCGCCGCTGCCCTGGCGATCATCATTGCAGCCGTTTTTGACCTGCTGGACGGCAAAATCGCGCGGGCCACCCATACCACCAGCAAATTCGGCGTCGAGTACGACTCTTTGGCCGATCTCATCTCTTTCGGACTCGCACCCGGCCTGATGATGTATCTCTATGCCCTCAAACCCCTCGGTAGAATCGGCTGGCTGGCCGCCTTTCTGTTCATGGTCTGCGGGGCCCTGCGGCTGGCCCGTTTCAACACCCAGGTTGGCACCATCAGCAGCGATCATTTCGTTGGGCTGCCGATTCCCGCCGCCGCGGGCATGAGCGCCACCACGATGCTGCTGTGGCACCGATTCGGCTTTGCCGTGGAACCCTACCGGCTTATTATCCTGATCATGCTCTATGCGCTCGCATTTCTGATGGTCAGCAACATCCGCTACAACAGCTTCAAGAAAGCGGGACTGTATCACAAGATGACCTTCAACGTTTTGGTCGCTGCCATACTGATATTGATATTTATCGCCGCCCAGCCGTCCATCGCCCTCTTTGCCCTGAGCCTGTCTTATGTCGCCTCCGGACCGTTGAGTGCCGTGTGGCGACACTTCCACAAGCTCAAGACCGAGGAGGCTGAATCTCAAGAACCTCAAGAGATCGACGAAAATCGGACAACTCTATAAGCATGGTCTTGGCCGCATTGTTTCCGCACCGACGGCGGTTCACTCATGGCCGAAAACGAACACCCTTAACGATTGAGTGAGGATAGAATGGCAAAAACCTATGACATAGCCGTCATTCCAGGTGACGGCACCGGACCGGAGGTCGTGCGGGAGGGTATAAAGGTTCTCAAGACCGTCGCTGACAAATTCGGATTCGGGCTGAATTTTACCTACTACAACTGGGGCGGTGATCACTACACGGCAACCGGCGTCGTCCTGCCCGAAGACGCATTGGTCACGTTGTCGGCCGCCGACGCCATTTTCCTGGGAGCCATTGGGCATCCGGACGTCAAACCGGGATTGCTTGAAAAAGGGATCCTGCTCGAGATTCGATTCCACTTGGACCAGTATGTCAATCTGCGTCCGGTGAAACTCTATGAAGGCGTCGCCACGCCGCTGAAAGACAAGGGCCCGCAGGATATCGACTTCGTCGTGGTTCGTGAAAACACGGAAGGCCTCTATGCGGGTGCCGGCGGATGCCTGAAACGCGGGACACCGGACGAGGTCGCCGTGCAGGAATCGATCAACACCCGCAAGGGCGTCGAACGCTGCATCCGTTTTGCATTCGATTTCTGCCGGCGCCGCAACAAGCGCAAGAAACTTACTCTGTGCGGCAAGACAAATGTGCTGACCTTTGCATTTGACTTATGGCAAAGAACGTTCTATGAGGTCGCTGGCGAATATCCTGACATTCAGGTCGATTACGCCCACGTGGACGCGATCTGCATGTGGATGGTCAAAAATCCCGAATGGTTCGACGTGATCGTTACCGACAACATGTTCGGTGACATTATCACCGACCTGGCCGCCATGATTCAGGGGGGGATGGGCATTGCCGCCGGTGCCAACATTAACCCGGCAGGCGTCTCCATGTTCGAACCGATTGGCGGATCTGCACCCAAATACACCGGGAAAAACGTCATCAACCCGATTGCCGCCATTTCCGCCGCGCAACTGATGCTGGAAACCCTGGGCGAGCAGAAGGGGGCCGGTCTGATCGAAGCGGCCGTGATCAAAGTGCTGCGCGACGACATCGCCGAGGTGGCCGCCGGCAAGATGGGACATTCGACTACGGAAGTCGGCGATCTGATCGTTGACTATATACGAGAATCATGAACTCAGCCGGGAGCAGCCGGCATATTCGACCTATTTTTTAATTGGTCAAGTGAGGACGATACACTATGGCCGAGAAAATGGTTAACGTGGCCGTTGCCGGTGCCACCGGAGCGGTCGGAAATCAGATGATTCGCTGTCTCGAGGAAAGAAATTTCCCGGTCAGATCGATCAAACTGTTGGCATCGAAGCGTTCCGTGGGACGAGAACTGCGCTTCCGGGGTGATCTGTTTCCGGTGGAAGAATTGACGGATGAGTCGTTTGCGGGCGTTGACGTGGCTCTTTTTTCAGCCGGCGGTGATACGAGCCTGAAGTTCGCCCCCTTGGCCGCCGAAGCGGGGTGTGTGGTGGTGGACAACTCCAGCGCTTGGCGGATGGACCCAGAAGTCCCCCTGGTGGTTCCGGAGGTCAATCCGCACGCCATCGCCGGATACAAGGCGAAAGGCATCATCGCCAATCCGAACTGTTCGACGATCCAGATGGTCGTTGCCTTGAACCCGATTCACAGAGCCTTCGGCATCAAGCGCATCGTTGTTTCGACGTATCAGGCGGTTTCGGGCACCGGGAAAAAGGCGGTCGACGAACTGTTCGATCAGACTCGCGCCATGATCAACTTCCTGGGATACGAGAAAAAAATATACCCCCATCGGATCGCGTTCAACTGCTTGCCCCACATCGATCGCTTCCAGGACAGCGGGTACACCAAAGAAGAGATGAA
>JBDNAO010000258.1:0-3550 GCA_039768375.1 Desulfobacterales bacterium
AAAAGCTTTTCGAGGGGCAGCTGGGCCCAATACGGCATTTCGCCGGGCGTCGATGCATCTTCTTTGGGCAGAAATTCCTCCAAAGAAAGTTCGCGTTCCGGAGCAAATTTGGATTTTCTGCGCTTTTTGATGCAAATGCTTGTGGCAATCCTGTAAAGCCAGTTCTTAAATTTTGTTTCGTATCTGAAGTCTTTGAGATATTTGAAAACGTTTAAGAATGTCTCCTGGACCATATCTTCGGCATCGCGCGTGTCCCCGCACATTCGCGACCCAAAATTGTAGAGTTTATTCTCGTAACGCTTAACGAGCTCCTGAAACAAATCGTGCCGGCCCGCATTGATGGCCTCAACGAGTTCGGTGTCGCTATCCTCGATCTTTTTCCGTTTCCGGTTGGATGTCATGACCCTTTTTTCTTGTCACCTGACAAGCGTCACTCATTCAAGTGGATATTCCCATTTTTGGCAGAATGACAGCTTGCAACAAAATCCACACGCCGATTACTAAGAACAAAATCAGCATTTCTATCATAACCTTAGCTCCTTATAAGTAAGTAGTTGCGCATGGGATGTCCACTCCTATTTTTGCCCCAAAAGCTTGGAACGAAACAATGGCGTATCCGCACCTTAAATTTACCGGAAAAAGAACTGCCCATAGAGAACCTAAAGTGCCTGTTTGGTTACAAATATCCTCTATTGCTATCAGCCATTCGTGGAGGGGCGTTATCAATAGGCTTTAAGATAAAGGCTTTGGCAAGGCCAGAGGGAGGAGGCTGTATTGTAATACGCCGACGACCGATAACGCAGTCCAAAACCTTTATCTTAAAGACTATATGTCAGGAAAACTTGGCCTTGTATAATCGCAGGCTGTTGCTGACAACCGAGATACTGCTGAAGGCCATGGCCAGTGCCGCCATGATCGGGTGAAGCTGCCGCAGGAAGTGGGGTAGGCCGTCAAATGGGTTGAGAATCCCTGCGGCGATGGGGATAAGAATCACGTTGTAGCCGAAGGCCCAGAAAAGGTTTTCCTTGATCGTGCGCATGGTGGCCCGACTGATTGCGATCGTGCGCGGTATGCCGGTCAGGCTGCCGCTCGACAAGATGACATCGGCCGTTTCGATGGCCACATCCGTACCGGTCCCGATGGCCAATCCGACATCGGCCTGAGCGAGCGCCGGTGCGTCGTTGATGCCGTCGCCCACCATGCCGACCCTTCGCCCCTCTGCCTGCAGCGCTCTGACCTTGGTCGATTTTTCGTCGGGTTTGACCTCCGCGACAACCTCATCGATGCCGACCTGTCCGGCAATCGATCGGGCGGTTTCCGGATTGTCGCCCGTCAGCATGACAACTTTCAGTTTTTCGCGGTGCAGCGCCGCAATGGCCGATTTGGACTCGGGTTTCAAGGTATCGGCAACGGCGATCAAACCGCAAAGGACTTCATCACTCACTACCACCATCACGGTTTTGCCTTGAGACTGCAGCGTCCTAATATGTTCCTGCGCCGGTTGGAGATCGATGCCCTGCTCTTCAAACCACTTGGGTTTGCCAACTTTAACCGGCCTGTCGTGCACCAGCGCCTGCACACCCATTCCGCCGGTTGCCTTGAATTCGGCCGGTTCTTCCAGCGCAATCCCTCTCAAACGGGCTGCGCTCACAATCGCCTTGCCCACCGGATGCTCAGAGCCACGTTCGACTGCGGCGCTCATTTCAAGCAGGCGGTCCTCATCGCCTGCCACCGCATCGAAGGCCACCACATCCGAAACCGTGGGTTTGCCGAGCGTGATCGTGCCGGTCTTGTCGAGCACAATCGTGTCGAGCTTGGTCGCCATCTCGAGAGCCGCGCTGTTTTTAAACAAAATGCCGTTCTCAGCCCCTTTGCCGGTCCCGGCCATAATGGCCGTGGGTGTTGCCAAGCCCAGCGCACAGGGGCAGGCGATCACCAGCACCGCAACCAGCCGGATCATGGCGGGTACGAAATCGCCCGTGGCAATCCACCAAAAGGCAAAAACGACCACCGCAATCCCGATGACCGCGGGTACGAACACAGCGGCCACCCGGTCCGCTAAAGCTTGTATCGGCGCTTTGCTGCCCTGGGCTTCCTGAACCAGACGGATGATCTGGGCCAGCACCGTTTCCCGCCCCACCCGGGTGGCGGTGAACCGGAGCAGACCTTCGCCGTTGATCGTACCACCGACCACCATGTCGCCGGCCTGCTTGTCGACCGGCAGGGGTTCGCCGGTCAGCATCGATTCGTCCACGGCGGACTCACCGGACAGAACGATGCCGTCCACCGGAATCCGCTCCCCGGGCCTCACGATAACCGTGTCTCCGACAATCACACCCGTAATCGGGATCTCGATCTCACTCCCGTCGCGCACGACCGTGGCGTTTTTGGGCCTCAGCCCGATAAGTTTGCGAATGGCACCACCGGTGCGGCCTTTCGTGCGCGACTCGAGCATCTTACCCAGCTTGATCAGGGTGATAATCACAGCGGAGGTTTCAAAATAGACATGCGTTCCAAATCCGGGAATCAACAGAACCGCCAATGAATAAAAATAAGCCACCGAGGACCCCATCGCGACCAGAACGTCCATGTTGGCACTCTTATTGGCCAGGCTTTTCAGGCCGCCCTTGTAGTAGTCCCATCCGGTGTAGAACTGCACCGGTGTGGCCAGGGCGAAAAAAAGCCAGTTCATCCAACCGGCATGGCTCCAAGCGCCGATGAGACCGAAGTCACGCGCCATGCTCAAGACAAACAACGGCAATGCAAAGACGACCCCGACAATAAACTTGTGTGTTTGATCCCGAATCTCTGCATCCCGGGCCTGCTGTTCGGCGTCTTCCGCGTCCATTCCCTCAACCGGGGCAATGGCACCGTAGCCGGCTTTTTCGACGGCCGCAATCATGTCCTCGATTCCGGCGACTCCCGGAATATAGGTCACGCTGACACGTTCGGAGGCGAAATTGACCGCCGCTGCGAGCACGCCCGGAACCTTTTTGTTCAGGGTCCGTTCGATGTTCATAGCGCAGTTGGCGCAGGTCATTCCCGTGACCGGAAATTCAATTTTGGCCGTGCCGATCCCGTAACCCGTTTTCTCGATTTTTTTGACCAGGTTCTCGACACCGAGTTTTTGGGGATCGAAAGCCACCGCGGCCTTCTCGCTGGCAAAATTGACGTTAACCTCCGCCACGCCGTCCAGCTTCTTAACGCCGCGTTCTATGTTTGCCGCGCAGTTGGCACAGGTCATTCCCGTAATCGGTAAAGTTATTTTTTTCTCGTTCATGAGTTATTCCAAACCCAATGCCATTAACTAAAGGCCTCAAATTCCCCCCTTTGGGAAAGGGTGACATTCAGAGGCATCCCTTAAGTTAATGGCATTGATTCCAAACCGATAAGCCACGGAAGTCGACGAAACCCATCGATGTGCGAGCACGGTTTATCGGCGGACGACAAACCAAGGATTGAGCAGGTCGGGCCGATTGTACTTCAGCGGTTCGCCGGTCTTGTAATCGAGCAGCTTGGCTCCGGCCATTTCGGCAACCGCCTGTCCGGC
>JBDNAO010000036.1:0-6966 GCA_039768375.1 Desulfobacterales bacterium
ATGGTCTGTTCAAACTGGGCTGACAGCGACCCGTCGCGCGTCACCGCCGTCCAGTCGTCGTCCAGGACTCTCAGGTAGCGCTCACCGAGGTTGATCATCGGCTCAATCGTAAACACCATGCCGGGCACCAGGGTGAGTCCGTCGCCTTTGCGACCGAAATGGGGCATTTGGGGGGATTCATGAAATTCATACCCGACCCCGTGTCCGACGAATTCGCGCACGACCGAACACCCTTGCCCCTCGGCGTATTGCTGAATCGCAAAACCGATGTCGCCGATGGTGTTTCCGGGGCGAACCTTCTCCCTTCCGAGCCGCAGGCACTCCCGGGCTACGGTTACGATCTTTCGGGCATCCGGACCCGGCGAACCGACGAAAAAGGTCTTGTTGGCGTCGGCAAAATAACCGTCGAGTATGGTGGTGATATCGACGTTGACGATGTCGCCTTCCCGCAGCTCGCGCTCTCCAGGAATGCCGTGGCAAATCACTTCATTAACCGAGACGCAAACGCTCTTCGGAAATCCGCGATAGTTCAACGGTGCGGGTATGCCGCCGTTTTTAAGGGTGTGTTCATGGACCAGCGTGTTAATGACATCGGTAACGGTCCCGGGATGGATCACTGCTTCCACCAGATCGAGCGTTTCCAGGACCAGTCGCCCGGCGATCCGGATGCCTTCGACGGCCTTCTCATCTTTCAAACGGATTTTGTATTTTCTTGCGTAGGCCGTCCGGTTGTCCTCCGTCGGTCCGTCATCTTTGCCGAGGCAGCATTTTTTATATTTCAGTCCGCTGCCGCAGGGGCAGGGATCGTTCCGGCCCACTTTCGATTTGTTCATTATTTTCATATTCCTTCAATCCGCATGCGCGCCGTCGGAAACGCCCGTTGGCGGTATATGATGCACAGCCCCGGAAATCAATAGAAAATAAGTCATCAACCCCGGCGGCGGGCGGCAAGCCCGATCCAGTTTTCAAGCGTGCCGATCGCCAGTATATCGAATCGGTGGTCCTCCAGGGCTGAGAGGACCCGTTCTTTGTGCTGTGAGATGATTCCGGAACAGATGAAGATACCTTTCCGCTTCGACAAACGCTGCAGGTCGTCGAGAAGTTCGAGAATAACATCGCTGAGGATGTTCGCGGCGACAAGGTCGAATTGTTCCTTTATGGCTGCCCCCAAGTGTCCCCGTATCAACCGGCAGCGGTCGCCGGTCAGGGCATTTCTGAGGAAATTATCAGCAGCCACCGTGACGGCCGTTTCATCGACATCGACGGCACAAATCGATCCGGCACCCAATTTAGCGGCGCCGATGGCGAGAATCCCGGACCCGGTGCCCACATCCAGGAAAGCATCCCCTTTTTTCAGGTGTTCACGTATCAGTCGCAGACTCAATAGGGTTGTCGGGTGTCCTCCGGTGCCAAAAGCCATGCCCGGGTCGATGTCGATAATGATCGTATCCGGTTTGGCGGAAACAATTTCCCAGGAGGGTTTGATGACCATGTCGCCGCTGATCCAAACCGGTTTGAAGAACGCCTTCCAGGATTCGGCCCAGTCTTCTTCGTCGATTTCTCTCAACCGTAAGCGTGTGACGATGCTGTGTCGCTTGGCCACGTTTTTCAACTGCAATTGCAGGCTGTTGCAGTGCGCAAGACCCTCGGAACTCACAGGCAGGTAACCGGTCACCGCAGGGTGTTCCGGACGCGCAACCGGTGCTTCCCCCCAGTTTTCGCCGGGCTTAATCCCGGGGTCGTCGATCACAACCCCCTTGAGACCAAGGTCGTAGAAAACCCCCGCAATTACGTCTACGGCGGTTTCGGTATCGGTACAATCGAACTCAACTCTGGCTTCTATCCATTTCATAACGGTATATTTATTGCAAAAAAATTATGGTTTTTCTCGCGTGCAGCTGCCATAATAAACATTAAAGCGGCGCCTTCTACCCAAATCATATACCCCGCCCGTGTCAGCCCGGTACCACCGGAGCTTTTGCGGCACCGGCCAACATACGCCATGGTCTTTTTTTCGTCAAACCGCTGCGCAGATATCACGAATAGCGTATTAGCCGATTGGACAACAGGGTGAACGGTTTTGGGCATCCTTCAGAACGAAACGGAAATGGCCAGCGGCCCGATTTATAACAGCCGGATTACCAAATCCTACCTTAATTATCTGAAAATACACTGGTCCCAGGTCGACTGCGACGAGCTGCTCGAAAAATCTGGCATGACCCGCTACCAGGTAGATGATCCGGCGCATTGGTTTACGCAGGAACAGGTCGATCGCTTTCACGCTGTTATTGTGGAAAAAACCGGGGCGGCCGACATTTCAAGACAGGCCGGCCGCCATATCAGTTCATCCAGCGGGACCGGGGCCGCCAAACAGTATTTTCTCGGCTTTGTGGGACCAGCCCTCGCCTATCTGGCCGCCGGCAAAGTGGTCTACAAATTCAGTCGGGCTACGGTCAACACGGCCCGAAAACTGGGGTCGAACAGGATCGAATCCACATTTACGCCGCTGCCGGGCATCCAGGAAAAATCCTATCAGTGCCAAAACCGTATCGGCCACCTGGAAGCGATGGCCGAAGTGTTTACCGGTAGATTTGCGCGCATCGACCACCCGGAATGTTTCCATCGCGGGGATCCATGCTGCCGGTACATCGTCACCTGGGACAAGTCTCCGGCCTTTCTCTGGACGAGGGTCCGTAACTATTCATCGGCCCTATTTATCTTACTTTCTTTGGCCTTTTTAGCCCTCCTGCCGCTGCATCACTGGCTGCTGGCAAGCCTCATCGGCCTGGTGGCGGCTCTGGCGCTGTCATTGATTTCGACCCAACTTGAAAAACGCGAGCTGATCAGAACCATTCAATCACAGAAGGCAGCGGCTCATGAGCATCTCGATCAACTCAGCGCCCGCTATAGCAACGCCCAGCTGGTCCAGGAAATCGGTCAAGCGACATCGACCATGATAAAAATCGACGCATTGATATCCGCTGTCATAGGGACCGTTTCCAAGAGGCTTGATTTCGACCGCGGTGTCATCCTGCTGGCCAATACGGAAAAAACACGCTTGGAATATATCGATGGGTTCGGCTACAGCAAAGGGCACGAAAAACTGCTGCGCAACAACCGCTTTCATTTGGACCGGCCTAAGGCCCGAGGATTTTTCGTCAGGGCCTTCCTCGACCAGAAGCCTTTCCTGATGCAGGACGTACAGTCCGACCAGGACAAGCTTTCACGCAGAAGCCTGGCTATGGCGCTGGAAATGGGCGTCAAATCGCTGATTTGTGTTCCGATAGTGTATGAAAAAGAATCGTTTGGCATCCTGGCTGTCGACACTGTCAAATCGAAGCGTCTGCTCACCCAAAGCGATATAAACTTATTGATGGGTGTCGCCTCCCAAACGGCCATCAGTATCGCCAATGCCCGCTCTTTCAGTAAACTTCAGGTCAGCGAGGAAAAATATCGCTCGATCCTCGAGAGCATAGATGACGGATATTTCGAAGTCGACCTCACTGGCAACCTGACGTTTCTAAACGAGTCGACCTGCCGCATGCTCGGCTATGAACGCCATGAATTGCTCGGGATGAACTACAGTCAGTTCATGGATACGCTGACGTCTGAAAAGGTTTTTCGGACGTTCAATGCGGTTTACCGAACCGGTGAAGCGACCCGTGCGCTGGACTGGAAAATGCTCCGCAAGGACAAATCGGATTGCTTTGTCCAGGCCCTGGTTTCGCTCATTTGCAACCCCGCCGGTGAGCCGATCGGTTTTCGCGGTCTCGCACGGGATGTGACCGGACAAATCCTCGCGGAAAAAGAACGCATGGTGCTGGAAGCCCGGCTTCAGCAAGCCGAAAAAATGAAGGCTATCGGCACGCTGGCCGGTGGCGTCGCCCATGACTTGAATAATGTTTTATCGGGCATTGTCAGTTATCCGGAGCTGCTGTTGATGGATCTACCCGAGGACAGTCCCCTCAGAAAGCCGATTATCACGATTCAAAAATCGGGCGAGAAGGCTTCGGCCATCGTTCAGGACCTTCTGACGCTGGCCCGGCGCGGTGTCGCCGTCTCGCAGGTCATCAACCTCAATCAGGTCGTCGACGACTATCTGAAAAGCGCTGAATACGTAAAAATGAGGGCCATGTATTCCGAAGTCGACATCAAGGTTGAAACCACACCGAATCTGTTGAACATGATCGGTTCACCGGTCCATATTTCCAAATCGCTGATGAACATCGTTAACAATGCAGCCGAAGCCATGCCCGCCGGCGGAGAAATACGGATCAAGACCGAAAATCGATATGTCGACCATCCTGTCAAAGGATACGATGCCATCGCCGCTGGGGAATACGTCGTCCTGTCGGTGTCCGACGATGGCATTGGGATCTCCGCCGCCGATATCGAGCGGATCTTCGAACCGTTCTATACAAAAAAGGTTATGGGTCGCAGCGGATCCGGTCTGGGGATGGCCGTGGTCTGGGGCACCGTCAAGGATCACAAGGGCTATATCGATGTCAAAAGCCGTCCGAAGAGAGGCACCACTTTCACTCTCTTTTTTCCGGTGACACGCAAGGCCCTCTCTCGCAAGAATGAGCCGTTTCCCCGTGAAAAATACATGGGCCGTAACGAATCGATTCTGATCGTCGACGATGTAGCCGAACAGCGTGAAATCGCTTCTGAATTGTTAAAGAAACTCGGCTACACGGCTACTTCCGTCCCCAGTGGCGAGGCTGCAGTGGACTATCTAAAAACAGCCCGGGTGGACTTGGTTATTCTCGACATGATCATGGAACCCGGCATGGACGGTCTCGAAACCTACCGCAAGATTCTATCGCTGAATCCCGGCCAGAAGGCCATCATCGCCAGCGGATTCTCCGAAACCGGTTTGGTAAGGGAAGTGCAGCGCCTCGGCGCCGGTGTCTACGTAAAAAAACCGTATACGACCGAAGAAATCGGCGTTGCGGTGCACCGGGTGCTTAACTCGGCTGCTGATTCGGTTCTGAAAACATTTCCTTTGGCGGGTTGAAGTACCCGTGGCGCAGCCGGGGAAAACCGACCCGCACCTCTTCGAACACGGCTTTCATCCCCAGCGGGTTTCCATGCGCTAGAATCGTCGTCATCATCTCCCAGTACCTCAACGGGTCGAGGTTCAGATTTCGCCACTGGATCATCTGGACGGGGTGGTGGTGCAGAAAGTGCGTGAGGGCTGCAGCCTCTTCCGGCGTATCCGTAAAACCGGGAAGATTCAAATAGTTGAGCGCCACATGGACTCCCCGCCGCAGCGCCAGATCGATCCCCGCGACCACATCGGAAAAGCGGTATCCGCCGGGTCGAAAGTAAGCATTATAGCAATCTTCCCTGACGCTGTTGAGACTGATCCGAAGGCTGTCGAGGCCGGCATCCATCAAAAGATTCAACGCAGCGGGGCGACTGCCGTTGGTGTTCACGTTGATCGTTCCCCGGTCAGTCACGGCGCGGATCGATCTGATGGCCGGAGCGATGATGTCGACCGCCAGAAGAGGTTCGCCCTCGCACCCTTGACCGAAGCTGACCACCCCACGCTTTACTTGACTTAGGTGCGCAAGCGCAACCGCCGTAATTTCCTTCGGTGTCGGGGTAAAGTCGATTCGGTTCTGGCTGTGGGGAATCCCGCTGCCCTTCTGATGTGAAAGGCAGCCGCGGCACCGAGCATTGCAGCGTTGCGACGTCGGAAGCGGTGCTTCGCAGCGCCCGATGAAAAAATTCTTGGCCGCCGGACAACCATACACAAGAGCGCAGGTCTCCAGGTGTTCCCGCAATCGGTTGCCGGGCATTTGTCGGCGTTTGGTCCGGACGCCGGCCTTGACGGCCTCAGGGGGCATGAGCCGCAGATCCTGCCGTCTCTCACGATCCACCCGGAAAACCGCCGAACGGTATCCGCCGCGATGCCACCCCACGGCGCCGTAAGAAAAAAGCGGCAGATGACCGGCGTTATTTCTTTCAGCGTAGGCACTGATCCAGCGGACGACATAACCGGGGGAATTGAAAGCCGCCACCGGAAAAACCGGTGCCCCGCGGCGGTAGGGATCCGTTGCCACCTTCTCGAATCGGCCGCTGCGGAGGTTAAAGAGGATCGGGAGCCGGTCAGGCAGGAACAGCAATTCACCACCGAAGGGCAGATCGACCGTGTTTTCCGGCTCGAGCGGCACCAATTGATTTCCCGCCATACCGGCAGCGGCATAGCCTTCGAGGTCATAAATCTCCCCTTGCCGGTTGGCCACGAGGGCCGTCAGAAATCGGTTTTTCTTTCTCAAGAAACTCTCGCTTGCCGGTTATGCCGGGTTGCCATTTAGAGAGAAACAGTAACCGAAGACATAACGTCAAAATCGCACTGACACGCCGGCCCGTTGTACAGATAAACAGATATTCTCTTCAGCACTGAATCTGGCCGCAAGAATCCAGTTTTATCGAAGAGGAAACTGTTAAGCTTCGGTGAAAAATTCCAAATCGCAAACAACAAATGACAAATAAATCAAAATGACCAAAATTCAAAATCACAAACCTGTTTGGGTCATTGGATATTGAAATTTGGGATTTCATTGGAATTTGGTGCTTGGAATTTGATATTTGTGAAGTCCGCAATACCCGGGAAAGTATCTCTAAAGAATACCTTTCTATAGGGTATAGTACCGTTAAGTTTCATCTTAGGGTGTGGTGTGCAAGATGTCCCAGCTCAGGAAAGATGAGGGCATTCCAGGCGAGCCGGCAGGCATTCAGGCTGCCCGGCAGACAAAAAACAACCGTGCTTCCGATGACTCCCGCTGTTGCCCGTGAGAGCATGGCGGCTGATCCGATCTCGTTGTGGCTGAGAAAAGCGAAAAGCGGTGCGAAAGCCGTCAATTCTTTCTGTAGCATCGGGCGCACGGCTTCAATGGTCACGTCCTCAGGCGTGATGCCCGTGCCGCCGGTCAATATCAGCACCTGAGGATGAAGCTC
>JBDNAO010000259.1:0-6762 GCA_039768375.1 Desulfobacterales bacterium
TTCAATTGCGACTTTTCATCCTGGCAGGTCACCACCAGTCCGCTCGGCAGATGGGTGATGCGCACGGCCGAATCGGTGGTGTTGACGCTTTGCCCGCCGGGACCGGACGAACGAAAGACGTCGACTTTCAAATCGCCGGGATCGATCTCCACCTCGACATCTTCGGCCTCGGGCAGAACCGCCACGGTCACGGCCGAGGTGTGGATGCGGCCCTGGGTCTCGGTCGTCGGCACGCGCTGCACCCGGTGAGTGCCGCTCTCGTACTTCAAGGCGCTGTAGGCTCCCCTGCCCTGCACCAAGGCAATGATTTCCTTCAGCCCGCCGGCACCGGTAGGGTGATGGGTCAGGACCTCGACCTTCCAATTTCTGCTCTCGGCGTAGCGGCCGTACATCCTGAAGAGATCGGCTGCAAAAAGAGCCGCCTCTTCTCCGCCAGTTCCGGCCCGGATTTCAAGGACAACGTTCTTTTCATCGTTCGGATCTTTTGGCAGCAGACGCAGACGCAGATCCTGTTCGAGTTCGTTCTCGCGATGCTGCAGTTCGGCGAGTTCCTCCCGCGCCAGTTCCTTGATGTCGGCATCCCCGTCGTGCAGCAGAGCCTGGCTTTCCTCTATGTCCGTCAGGATCTTCTTGTACGCCCGGTAGACCGTCACGATCTTGCTCAGTTCCGCATGCTCACGGACATGTTTCTGGTAGGTCGTCTGATCTTTTATAATATCGGGGTCTCCCAAAAGATTTTCGATTTCTTGAAATCTTTCTTCGACACCCTCGAGATTACTGAACATTGTTCTCAATCCTCTCAGGGCTCATATAAAAGTAACTCTGTGTTTTGAGCGCCGAGTTCTGCGCCGCATGAAACCGAAGAAACCACGGGCGGCCTACCGGGTCACTGGTTGTTGGAAGCAGAAGGTCGCCGAAACCGGATTCTTTCTAATTTCGCAGTATCCCACGCACAAAACCACGACTCACACCAACGCCCGCAAACACCCTTGTGGGGATGCATACGATATCCGGGGTCCAACAGCGTGTGTGTCGTGGTTTTGACAAACGAGGAAGAAGCGCTGAGAAAGGTCGTCTTATTCGTTTTTGTCTTTCTGAAATTTCTCGTACTTTTTACGGAACCGTTCAATCCGGCCAGCGGTGTCGATCAGTTTCTGTTTTCCGGTGAAAAACGGATGGCATTTCGAACAAATTTCGACCCGGATATCCTGCTTGGTCGAACCGACTGCGATCTCGTTACCGCAGGCACACTTGATGGCCGTCTGGAAATAGTTGGGATGGATGTCTGTTTTCATATTAATTTCAACCCCCTATTATGCCGATTAAGCATTCATCGATGCGAGAAAAAGGTTATTATCTGCGGTTCCGCTCATTTTATCAAGTAGAAATTCCATGCTGTCGACTGGATTTAGCGAAGAGAGCAATTTTCTCAATATCCAGACCCGGTTCAAGATCTCTTCCTTGAGGAGCAACTCTTCCTTGCGGGTGCCGGATTTCTTGATGTCTATGGCGGGGAACACACGCTTGTCGGCCAAGCGCCGATCGAGCGCGATTTCCATGTTGCCGGTGCCTTTGAATTCTTCAAAAATGACTTCGTCCATCCGACTGCCGGTGTCGACCAGGGCGGTAGCGACAATCGTGAGAGAACCGCCCTCTTCGATGTTGCGCGCCGCACCGAAAAACCGCTTGGGACGCTGCAGGGCATTGGAATCGACACCGCCGGAGAGAATTTTGCCACTGGGCGGCATCACGGAGTTGTAGGCCCGGGCCAGTCGCGTAATACTGTCGAGCAAAATGACCACGTCCTTTTTATGTTCCACCAGGCGTTTGGCCTTTTCGATCACCATTTCGGCTACCTGGACATGCCGTTCCGCGGGTTCGTCGAATGTGGAACTGATGACCTCGGCCTTGACCGTCCGCTCCATGTCGGTCACTTCCTCCGGTCGTTCATCGATTAGAAGAACGAATGGGACCACCTCTTTGTGGGCGGCAATGATGCTGTTGGCGATGCTTTGGAGCAGCATCGTTTTCCCGGAACGCGGCGGGGATACGATCAGCCCGCGCTGGCCGAAGCCGATCGGCGTCAGCAGGTCCATGATGCGCGTCGAATAGTTGTCGGCGCCGTCTTCGATGCTCATCTTGCGGTTCGGATACAGCGGTGTCAGGTTGTCGAAAAGGATTTTATCCCGGGCCACCTCAGGGTCTTCGAAGTTGATGGCCTCGACCTTCAACAGAGCAAAATAGCGTTCGGATTCTTTAGGCTGCCGAATCTGCCCCGACACCGTGTCACCGGTACGCAGATTGAAGCGACGGATCTGGGAGGGTGACACATAGATGTCGTCGGGACCCGGCAGGTAGTTGTAATCCGGTGACCGCAAGAACCCAAAACCGTCGGGCAGTATTTCCAGGGTACCCTGGCCGTAAATGAGACCGTTTTTCTCGATTTGCCGCTGCAGCAGGGCAAACATGAGTTCCTGCTTGCGCATACCGGCAGCGCCTTCGATGTTGAATTCCTTGGCCATCCGGGCCAGTTCACTGATTTTCTTCTCTTTAAGCTCTGCGATGTTCATTAATTCGGATCCCCACTATTGTCGTGATGATTGGCATACAACCCTTTGGAAATACTTTGTAATAAATCAAGATCCCTTTAGTTGCAAAAGCGAAACGACACTTTTTCCCGTTTCCGGGTTTTTCTTTCATAAGAATTTCGGCGCAAGGGCAAACGTGGTCAAGAAAGGGCCGGACGCCTGCTGAGTTATAAATGAGTCCTGTACCGGTAAAATACGGAAGTGGACATTTCGATAATGCTGGAGGATATTAAGTGATAGTTATAGAAGAATGACTATGATTTTCTCTCCCACTGGCGGGTTAAACCTTGGTTTTATATTTGTATACCACAACCGGTCAGGTGTCAAGGTTTTTCCTTCGCTTTTCCGCCAAATTAAAAGAGGTGCGTCCGACATTTTTTCCATCAAGTGGCACCGTCCGATCGACTTCACATCGCACATGATCAGCCGGTCGTCGGCCGGTAGACGAACGGGTGCCTTTTGCTGTATGGTGTCGTGTCAGGGTCCTTTCGGTTATAAGACGCCGGTCTTGCGCCGATGGACACCGAACCGGCAAACCCGGGTCGGTTCAGTAAAAAAACATTTCTTCTCCGGCCATAAGGTAATGTCGTATTTGCCCTCGATCCTCAAACTGCCCTGGCCACAGGGTACTTTCCCCCTGACACGTCCGGGCCAGGTCTATCTTGTCGGCGGGTCGGTCAGAGACCTTCTACTCGGTCGCCGGCCAATCGATCTCGACCTCGCCGTGGCGGAGAACCCCCGCGCCTTTGCCCTGCGGCTGGCGGCGCACACCGGCGGTCGCCTGGTGCCGCTGGGCAAACCGGGACTGATGCTCTATCGCATCGTACGTGGTCCCCAAGTCATGGACGTCTCGGCCGTTGCCGGGCGGTCCATCTCGGATGACCTGCAGCGCCGTGATTTTACCATAAACGCCATGGCGATCGATGTGGCCAGCGGAGAAATCATCGATGTGTGCGGCGGCAGAGCCGATCTGGCCGCCGGCCGGGTCCGGATGGTGTCGCGCTCGGCATTCGAACAGGACCCGGTCCGGTTGATCCGGACCTTTCGGATGGCGGCCGTCCTCCGGTTCGAGGTGACACCCGAAACCGCTGCGGCCGTTCGGGACCAGGCCATGCTCATCACAAAGCCGGCCGCTGAAAGAATCCGTGATGAACTGCTGAAGATTCTGGAAACGGGCCGTGCGACAGAGGCGATCACCCAAATGGCTGCCTGCGGCCTGCTGTTGGCCATGCTTCCCGAACTTGCGGCGTTACGCAGCGAGCTGCCGGATCAAAAATCGCGCTGTGACCGCTTCGAGCACACCCTGAGGGCCTTTTCCGAAATCGAAAGCTTGCTGTCCGACCCGCGAGCCGTCATCCCTTCCGATATCGATCCGGGGGCGTGGTCGTTGGTCTCTATCCCGGCCGCTATTTTGAAATTTGCGATGCTACTGCACGAACTCGTTCGAGCGTCGGCCGATCGGAATGATTTGAGTCGGTTTCAGAGCCCCCCCGCTGACTGCGACGCCGTGAAAAAAATCTGCGTTCGGATCAAATTGTCCAACCGTCAAACGAATTACGTCGATTTCATCGCTCGCAAACACCGCTGGCCGCTTTTGCTGTTCGAGGCTAAGCGACGCAAACGGTTGTCCGACAGGGCGGTCAGCCGTTTTTTTATGATGGGCGGTGACAAAACGCCGGACCTTTTTCTTCACGCTGCAGCCGATGCTGCCGGTGGAACCTGCGAAATCGGGCATCAGGAGCAGACATTCGACGGCTTTGCGCGGGGTTTGCTGCGACGTTATTTCACCGAATACCTGCCCCGCAAAAACTCACCACCGCTTCTGACCGGAAATGATCTGGTCGAACTCCTTGGGCTGCAACCCGCTCCTTTCTTCAAGTCTCTTTTGACCCGCATCGAAGCCGACCGTCTCGCCGGTCGCCTGCAAACAAAAGACGAAGCGATCCGGCGGGTCAAAAAGATGCTGCAGCGCCGGACGGCCCTGATTCGTTGACGTTCGCACCACCGGGGCCGAGATCTACCATTTTTGGACCAACACTAAATAACAGAAAAGGTTTCCACTTTAGCGAAGGAAACCTTTTTTGCGGGTGCGTGTGGCATTAATTTTACTTGACGGCGTCCAGCTTCTTGAAAATATTGTCCCGGATCTCATCGACCTTGCCGATGCCCTCGATCCGGACGTATTTCGGTGCAGCCGCTACGCCGGAGGTCTCCCATTTCTTGTAGTAACCGATCAGGGGTTCGGTCTGGTTGTGGTACACATCCAGGCGCTTGCGAACCGTCTCCTCCTTGTCGTCGTCCCGTTGGATCAGCGGCTCGCCCGTGGCATCGTCCTTGCCTTCCACTTTAGGCGGGTTGAAGGTGACGTGATAGGTGCGTCCGCTGGCCAAATGAACCCGGCGCCCGCTCATGCGCTTGATGATCTCCTGGTCCGGCACATCGATGTCAACCACGGCGTCGATCGCAACACCGGCATCCTTCATGGCATCCGCTTGCGGTATCGTCCGCGGGAAACCATCGAACAGAAACCCTTTCTTGCAATCGGGCTGCGTGATCCGTTCCTTGACCAGCCCGATAATGACATCGTCCGGTACGAGTCCACCGGAATCCATAACCGCCTTGGCTTTCTGGCCCAGTTCGGTCCCGGCCTTGACGGCCGCCCGGAGCATGTCGCCTGTAGAAATCTGCGGTATCTGGTATTTCTCCTTGATGTAATTGGCCTGGGTTCCTTTGCCCGCTCCGGGGCCACCCAACAAAATCAGACGCATCTTTTTTCCTCCTTTTTATTGAGTCGATCTTATCCAAACGTGGCCTCTACATGTTCGCCCGCTTTCACGGAAACTATCAAAAAGACAACGTCCGGGGTGAAACGCAGTCCTCTCCGGAGTGGCTGCGTCAACGGCAATCGAGCCGGTTTGGTCGATGCGCGCAGTGGCAGTGGGCATCATATGACCCAAAACCCGCCGACCTGTCAAGTCAATTATGTGCAATGCGGCGGTCCTGCTGCCGGCTGAAAGGTGTGATTTACTGGCCGATGACATTGCGGCGTTGGGCGGAATTATTTCTGGAGGTGATTATTTTTTACTTGCGCATCAGTAAAGCTTGAGGTATATGTGCTTGTTTATTGAAGACTTGGGCAAATTGACCAACCATCGATTCGCAATGCAGCGCAAAATGCCGCTCGATGGACAGAAGGGGGCGAGATAGTTGAAGGAAATCACAGTCAAAGTCTACGACAACGATATTGAAAAGGCCATGCGCATCCTGAAGAAGAAGATTCAGAATGACGGCCTCTTCAAACGGCTCAAGCTGAAAAAGAGCTATGAAAAACCGAGTGAGTTCCGCCGTAGAAAAGCGCGGGAAGCCTTGCGAAGAGAACGACTGGCCGCTGCGCGAAAAAACCGGTATCGCCGTTAACGATCCAGGCTATTTGTCTCGAGCCCGGCGGGGGAAAATCCCGCCGGGTTTTTTATCATCACGTCCATGGACGAATCTTATCAAACCTGCTTGAATGAAATGTACGCGCTGCGGCGCTTCGGTATCAAGCTCGGCCTCGACACCATCCGTCGCATACTGGCCGGTTTGGGCAATCCCCAGGAACACTTCAATACCATTCACGTGGCTGGAACCAACGGCAAGGGGTCCGTGGCCGCTACCCTGGCCTCGATCCTGAACGCCTGTGGCTGCCGAACCGGTCTGTACACTTCGCCTCACCTGGTGCGATTCAACGAGAGAATCGTGGTCGATCGGCAACCGATAAGCGACGAGAACGTTTTGTCCGCCTATCGGGCCGTCAAAGCCGCAGCAAAGGTCGACCGCGAACCGACCTTCTTCGAGTTTGCGACCGCCATGGCCTTCCATGAATTCAAATGCCGGAGGGTCGAGTGGGCCGTTGTCGAAACCGGCATGGGCGGACGCCTCGATGCGACCAACATCATCCATCCGGCCCTATCGATTATTACCAACGTTTCTCTGGAGCATCGCGAGTATCTTGGCCGCAAGATTTCTCATATCGCCGGCGAAAAGGCCGGTATCATCAAAACGGGGGTACCGGTCGTCACGGCCGTCCGTCAGAAGGCCGCCATCGCAGTGGTCGAATCGGTCGCAGCAAAGCATTCCGCACCGCTGTTCCGCCTGGGCAAGGATTTCCGGATGCGGCGCAACGCCGCGAAAA
>JBDNAO010000260.1:0-6378 GCA_039768375.1 Desulfobacterales bacterium
AATGGAGCGTTGAACTCAGCAAAAAGGCGGTTAAGCAACTAAAAAAACTGCCTGAAAATGTTAAATTCAGCCTCATTGCGTTGATCAGAGACATCCAGGTACAAGGTCCGGTTCGAGGAAACTGGCCTAATTACAGTCGACTTGGCGGCGACAGGCACCATTGCCATTTAAAAAAAGGCAAAACAACCTACGTTGCCATTTGGCAAATTATTGATAAAGAAATTCACTTGGTGGAGGTTGTCTATGTTGGAACCCACGAAAAAACGCCCTATTAGCATTACATTCACCGGACCGGCAGGCAATCGGCAAAAAGCGGTCCAGATGTTAAATAAGCTGGGATATGTTGAAACCACAGATTCGGTACCATGGCGAGAAGCATTTCCTGGTTTGAGCGATGAACAGTTGCCGGGAGTTAGTTTGATAGGTGCTCGCGCAAAAGAAGGGCTTACACAGAAGCAACTTTCAGAATTGACGGGTATAAAGCAGCACCATATTTCTGAAATGGAAAATCACAAGCGTTCAATCGGCAAGAAAAATGCAATGAAATTGGCCAAGGTTTTGAACATCGGTTACAAGGTGTTTCTGTAGAAAACGAGTTGCGAATTATAGTGCTGAAGGTGGGGGAGTATCGCCCGCCTTTTTTTAAGTTATTGATATAAATCTCATAATCTAATAAACTTTTCCGAAGTTCTTTGACAATTGCAGAATTGTAATTCGTAATCGAAATATTAGCGGGCCAATACTACGATCAAAAAACCGGGCTGCACTACAACTACCACCGGTACTATGATCCGGCTACCGGCGGTATCTGATGGACGTACCTTAAAACTTTTTTCATTGATGACGACCGGCGTTTTGATTCCTGCAATAACAGGCTATTCCTCTGGATCATCCGGTACCGTGATCCTTTCATCGAAAAGATCCCAAAAATGTCGGAATCGCAAGAGCAGCCGCTCCACCGGAAGGAGACCCATGACCTGCGCAATGACCTCATTCGCCAGGGCAGGGTTGTCGGTTATCAGACCGTCGGTGCCCAGTTCAATCATGTCCAGCATCATCTCCCTATCATTCACCGTCCAGGCGTATACGGACTGACCGCGTTCCCGCGCAGCGGTGATGAAGTCCTGAGTCGTTTTCCCCGCTGCAAGTGCCAGAAAGTTCACATTCAGTCGTGCGAGGTTTCCGACGTCGACTGATGAAAGGTAGCCGACGCGCAAAATGGCGTCCAGGCGCTGCGCCTGCCGGACACCTTTGAGATTGAGCGACATAATGGCGACCTCTTCCTCCATGCCGTGTTCACGCACAAGCCGTATGGTTTCTGCCGCCAATAGCGGATCTTCGCCATAGTATTTAAGTTCAATCATCAGTTTGATTCGGCCTTTGGCCTTTGCGAGAAAATCGGACAGCCGCGTCAGGCGTTCGCCCGTAAACTCAGGCCCGAAGGATCGACCGATA
The DNA here is from genome assembly GCA_039768375.1 of Desulfobacterales bacterium. GTDB lineage: Bacteria > Desulfobacterota > Desulfobacteria > Desulfobacterales > SG8-13 > JARFQH01. The sequence goes on from JBDNAO010000260.1 coordinate 1,456, forward strand.
TCGACTTCGCTGATATCGGCGAACGTGCTCTGGCCGATTCGACGGGGATCTCCGGCTACTTTCATGAGGTCAGCGTCGTGGACGACAACCACTACCCCATCCAGGGTGCGCTGCACGTCGATCTCGGCATAGTCAGCCCCCTGTCGGTAAGCGGTCTCGAGGGCGGCCAGAGAATTTTCAGGAGCATACAAGGCCCCTGCCCGGTGCGCGATGACCAGAGGGCTGACATCCGGAGGTCTTTGCCGAAGCAACCAGGCATTCACGGCCCCACTGATCAACAGGAGGGCGCCGAACAAAAGCAGAAAAAAGCGAGGCTGAAGCCGGCGGCCTGATATGGACGGAGGCCTTTCACTTTGCGCAACGGCCCGAACCGGTTCAGTCAGGCCGGTTGACTGGGTATGCCGCCTGTAGCAGATGGCCAGCACGGCAGAAATCCATACCAGCCCGAAAAAGATGATGACCACTTCCGCCAGGACGGTTATGACCAAGTATGCCGAGATCACATAGAGGGTTCCGTTAACCGATCCACCCAGACGTTTAATCAAAAATCCGGCGGCCGCAAACAGCCCTCCTTCGATAACCAGCCTGGCAATTATCCAAACGACTGTGCAACTCCCAATGACACACAGCAACTGGGACAATTTCCCTCGGGTAGCCTCCCAACTGACTCTGAATATGCGGCGGAGTGGGCGGTGACCGTCAAGCCATGCCGGTAGGATATAGATCCATCGCAAGATCAAGATTCCTGCGCCGCAGGCCCAGAGCAGGGTCCAGACGGCTGAAGCGGTTAGAGCCCACTGCCATGCGGGAGGATGCGTGGACAGGTAAAAATTGATGTCATGTTCGGTCAGCATCGATAGGTACACGGCACCGAGACCCGCAGCCAGCGGCAACAGGAGGATCAGACACACCAGGAACCCGATCAGGCAGAAGTAAAAAAGGTTGGGAAATTCGAAGAGTACCCTGACCAAGACCTCTTTGAGACTCAGGCCGACGCCGTCACAATCACCCTTCGCGATCAGGATGAGACCGGCCAATTGTAGAATCATGCCGAGAAATGTCAGGGAACCGGCCAGCAAGAGGTAGGTGATGCCTGCCGGGGATTGCAGCCAACCGAGCAGTTCATTAAGGCCGATGACAAACTCACCACTGCGGGCGGCCAGCGCATACAAGGCCCAGGAGGTCAGCGGTACCAGTATGGCCAAGCCGACGAGCCAAATAGTCAGCATATACCCTGCCATGGGTCGCCAACAGCGTTGAACCGTTTGCCGGCCGCTCCGCAACACCTGCAGCCAATCAAGATTTTTCATTAATAATCCTGTCCCCGAACTCTTTATTCCGCGAGGTCGAAAAAAGAGGATGTCAGTCCGGATATATCCTCTTCAATAGGAATCGTTTTCCAGACGGATATGTAATACATTTCAGTATTACAGTTTACACGCATCATTTTGTATTTATAAAACACTAAAATTATTATATAAAAATTTATTATAAATGCGGTATGAAATTTGCTGGGGCGTTAGGGTATTTGGCAGACTTTTTATGAAGTCCGCGAGGTGGCGGCAGCCATGTTTAAACAATTCGTCATCAAACTGGTTTCAATAACGGGGTGAACGCTTTCAATCCGATGATGTCATCAAACGTCAAATTGATTCCCTACCTTCCGGCCCTGCCTCCCGCCGGCCGGACCGATTCGTCTCACCAGGCTCCTTCGCTGGCAGTCGGTCGCCGGAGCGGTTTGTTGATTCGATCACCGTATCCGCGGGGCATCATCGGCTGTGCGAGTCGATCCTATGAATCCGCTCGCCATTGCAGCGACGATAACAGGGGTGTTTCCGGACGGCTGATCGACATTTACGCCTGACGGCCAACCGCTGTAGGCTCACCGGCGTGTGTCGTGTCATTATTGAAGTGTCTCGACTGCCTTGAGCGACGCAATTGAATGCACGTATGGTTCACTGTGCAAGGTTCAAGGTTCAGCCCAGCCGGTGGCCACGAGCAGCTAGTTTGATCCTTATAGAAACTTTTTAGTTACGGTGAAAAATTCCAAATAACAAATTCCAAATAACAAAAAAATCACAATGACCGAAATTTGAAATTCCAAACTATTCGTTTTTGATCTTATTTGAGATTTGGATATTGGAATTTATTTGTATTTTGGTGCTTGTACTTTGGTATTTGGCCTTATTTTAGTCTAACGGGCAAGCCCTGAAACCTAATCCAACATTGCCGATGGTCATTGTTATGTACCCACGCTTGAAATATCGAGCAGCGGGCGACAATGGAGAAGACACTTTATGTGTGACTAAACACTAGTTCTACGGTGGCGGAAAATTTTGGAGAATGTCGTTCACCGCCTCCTTGATCAGTTGGTCTTTTTCCTGCGGGCTCAGGCCCGGATTGACACGCGCATGTGTTACGCCCCACCAGACGACCTGGCGGGATGCCGGGAGGAGAAAGTTCAGGCTCAATGTGCCCTCTCGGTAGAGCCCATATTCTGCGGGTCCGCCGGTGGAGTCGATTTGGCTCATGGAGTCGACCATGGGTTCGATGAGAAAATCCGGCACACCTTTAGACTCGGTAATCCCCCTGGAGGATAATGTGATATCGACAAAATATTTTACCCTGTCGACATTCAGCGGAGTGATCGCAGCGGTTACGGGAAACGGCAGCCAGGCATAGTGCCGCATGGTTTTAAAATCGGTTCTGATGTCGAAGTCGTATGTCGTATCGTAAATCAAGGGTTTGCTCGGTGCGCAGTGATAGAGGAGTCCGGCTGTCAGAACGCATAGCGCAAGCAGACGCAAGTGCTTCATAAATGACCTCCCTGGTTTCCACATTAGTTTGGAATTGAAATGGATTTTTATATTTTAGCGCACGACTGTTTACAAAGGCAAGTGACCCTGTGGGCTGCCGCCGGTCGATTCAGTCTCATACGGCGCAAAACTCGGCTTCAAGCGGGTCTAACCCCATCGCAGGCATGTTTTTGAAAAAAGGTTGTCGCCGGTTAAAAGCCTTGGAGAAGTCCCTTGTGTGTGCCATGGCGATGAGTCAAGGCCCTCTAGTCGCCTCAAACAACTGCGCCTTCTTTCTTTGTCCCAAGCGACCGCAGGCTCTTTCAGGCAGTGGTCAGTTTCCGATCCAGAAATGTGCAATTTTCCGCAAGTTCAAGGAAATCAGCGGCATTGCGCGGAGGCATACTACTGTATGCCGCACAAACGATTCCGCCGATTGACGCCGAAATTGTGGGAAAGGGCCATTTATGGATGGAAACTAGCGAACTTTCAGTTCAAAATCAACACATCATCCAGGATATTTTTCCTTGACAAGGATAGTGGGAAAATATAAAGGTTATTTCCCTTAATTCAATGTAAACCTTGGACAATGGCGTCCAAAGTTTATCACCTTGCATTTTTCGGACAAAGACGTCCCTATCTCCAGAGTAAGGAGGGGCGTCTTTTTTTTGCTTTTTCATTTGGGCTAATCGATATTGATACATATTAAGGTCTTAGATTGTAACTTCTCCGCAAGGTGCGAAGATGTGTTGTTAAAGTTAAACCACATGATTTATCGGGAATAGGGTTTCAGGTGCCAGGTGTCAGCAAACCCCAAATCCTGAAACCCGAAACCTGAATACTGATTTGGTTGCGGCCCAAGGCCTGCATTGGGTCCAATAAATATTAGGAAAATTCATATGGAGCAAGGGTTCACACCGAGAATCACGGTATTTCATTGTATCAACACCTATGGCGAGGGGGACGCGTCGCCGCTGGCCGGAGGAGAAAAATTCGTTTCCAAATTTGTCAAGTTGCCCTGTTCGAGCATGGTGAAAGACGTTTTCCTTCTGCGGGCGTTTGAGGCCGGCGCCGATGCCGTGGTCGTCCTCGTCTGCCCGGAGGGGGCCTGCCGGTACGTCGAAGGGAACCTGCGGGCCAAAAAGCGCGTGCGGTGGGTTCAGACGCTGCTGGACGATATCGGTCTTAACGGCAAGCGGCTGTCTCTTTTCAACCTGCACCCCGGTGATACGGCGGCCGCTGACCGGATCGTTCAAGAGGTTCTGGGAAATTTGGCGGTCTTGGGCCGCAATCCGGCTGCGCCGAACTGACCGGCCGGGAACGGTCGTGCAGACAGGGCCATCCAGGGCGATTATCAACTAACTGACATAACTGACCTAACCGACTCAATCCCGCCGCGGCGGGATACAACTGCTGCTGTACGAAAATAGAATCAGATCCGCAAATAGAAACTTGAAACTTGAAACTCAGAACCCGGAACCCGAAACCAGTGGTGGCCCAAGGGCCATGAACGTTTAACATGAGACTAAATAGAGTCTCGACTGGAGTCGAAAAATGATTGTAGCAGAACAGAAATCGATCGCAGAAATCAAAGAAATCGTGGCCCCCTATAAGAAAATTTTACTCCTGGGATGCGGCACCTGTGTCAAAACCTGTTTTGCCGGCGGTGAAGATGAAGTTGCCGTGATGGCCTCGGCCCTGCGCCTGGCCGTTAAAGTCGAGGGCCGGGACATCGAAATCGAGGAGTTGACGGTTGAGCGGCAGTGTGAGGACGAGTTCATTCAGGAAAGCGCCGAAGCGATTGCTCGTAACGAATCCGTCCTGTCGTTGGCCTGCGGTGCCGGGGTTCAGGCGCTGGCCCGACGGTTTAAAACGACACCCGTTCTGCCGGGCGTCAACACGACCTTCATGGGCGTTTTGGAAAAACCGGGTCTTTTCACCGAAGAGTGTGCCGGCTGCGGGGACTGCAAGCTGGCTCTGTTCGGTGGGGTCTGTCCGTATACCCGCTGCGCCAAAAAACTGGTGAACGGCCCCTGCGGCGGCTCGCGCAAAGGCAAGTGCGAGATCAACCCGGATACCGACTGCGCCTGGCATCTGATCATCGAGCGATTGACGGCCCTGGGACAGA
>JBDNAO010000261.1:0-10153 GCA_039768375.1 Desulfobacterales bacterium
AGGGTGCCGCAGATGCAAGGCGTCGGGTGCGCAGACGTACTTTTGTACTTCAAGTGCCCGACAACAAAGCAGATGCGGTGCCCTGTGAACGCTTACAAATATTTTATGATCGCCTGCCGGCAAGCCGGGCGGCCATGCGAATGGCCTCGATCATGGACTGCGGATTGGCGCGCCCCTCGCCGGCCTTGCCGAAAGCCGTTCCGTGATCCACTGACGTTCGGATGATCGGCAAACCCAAGGTGACGTTGACACCGGCCATACTGCTCCAATCCCCGCTTTTGGCATTGTATTTGAATCCGACGAGCTTGGCCGGGATGTGGCCCTGATCGTGGTACATGACCACGACCAGATCGTACAGGCCGCCCAGCATCTTGGAAAAGACGGTGTCGGCCGGAAGCGGACCTTCGGCATCGATGCCGGCTGTCCTGGCCGCCGTCACCGCGGGTGCGATTTCCCCGTCATCCTCGCTGCCGAAGAGGCCGCCTTCGCCGCAATGGGGGTTCAATCCCGCCACCGCAATGCGCGGAGACGGGATCTCCATCCGCTGCAGGGTATCGTGCGCCAGTTCGATGACCCGGCGGACGCGCTCCTTTTTGACGCGGTTGCAGGCCTCGCGAAGCGACACGTGGGTGGAGACGTGGGCCACCCGAAAACTGCCGTCGACCAGCATCATGCTGACGTCGGGGGTTGCGGTGAGGGTGCTGTAGATCTCCGTGTGACCGGCGTAGTGATGGCCGGCGGCGTTGATCGCCGCCTTGTTGATAGGACTTGTGACGGTTGCGTCGATTTGATCGACCAAGGCCAATTCAATCACTTTGGCCACATATTCAAATGCGGCCTGGCCCTGTTCGGTCGAAACCTGTTTGTAACGCAGACGACCGATGGGCATGTTCTTCAAATCCAGCACATCGACTGTTCCACACTCGTAACGGCCGTCAGCCGGTCGGCCGCAGCGCTGGACCGTCAGCGGCAGGCGGCAGAACCGCAGCGCCTCGATCATGACCTCACCGTCACCGACCACCAGCGGACGACAGATATCGTAGATGTCCGGTTCGGCCAATGCCTTGACGCAGATTTCCGGGCCGATCCCGCCGGGATCGCCCATGGTGATGCCTAAAAGGGGTTTGCTGGGAGTTTGAGTCATCAATAAACCTTCTTCTTATGGTTTAGCCGGTTGGCCCGTTAGCCCGTTGAGCCGGTTAGACTGTAAGGATGTCCGAACAAATCCTTTGAACGGCCGGCATACGGCAGAATCGCCAACTTTGAATCGGAAAAGCTCTCAATCGATTCTCTTTTTATTTACAGGATCGAAATGATCAGTGAATCCTATCTGATTGTTGCTGTATTCATAACAGCTGATTCGACATCTATTTTATCATCCTCATCGCCAATTTTATTGGTTTTTCATTAATAATAATGAATCAGTCGAATGAATTACGCATTCGATAACATTGTCTCAACGGGCCCAACCGTCTCAACCGGCTAAACGGGCTAAACCGACCAAACGGGCTCAACCGGCACAACGGCCTTTGGCCAAAAGGCCATACAATTGCAGAAGCGTGTCCGGTTCACCGAATGCGCCGGCCTTGGTGATTACCGGCAGACCGTCGTTGGCACCGCCCATCACCGTTCCCTGGATGACGCCCGGTAGAATTTCGATCTGCAGGCGGACCCCGCTCGCTTCGATTGCGCCGAGAACCGCCGCGGCCGTGTCTCCGCCGGATAGGAAAAGACCGTCCGGGCGGAGGTACCGGACGATGGCGGCGGTTTCTGCCGCCAGTAGCCGGGCGGCGGAATTATCGTACACCAATGCTTCGGCGGGTGCAAGCTGCAGGACAACCGCTCCTGAGGCCAGATCCTTTGCAATGGCATCCGAACGGTCAGACGGCGAGGCCGATCGACCGGGAACCATGATGTGGCGCGGGATGCCGGTTTCGCGGGTCAGCGCTTCGACCTGAGATCTGAGGACATCTGAACCGGAACCGCAGACAAAGAGCAGGTGCTCGCCCACGGCATCCATAGACACCGGTCGTGCTTCAGTCTCTTTAAATTGACACCGGACCAACGCCTGAGCCAGGCCGGCGGAGCCGGCCAGCAGAAGGTGCGGAAATTGGTGGCCGACCAGGCGGGCAATGACCTCCAGGTGCCGTTGATGCGCGGCATCGCAAGCGATCAGGCGGCGGCCTTGCTTCAGCAAGTTCCCGACAAGCCTCTTCAGACGCCTGGGGTCTCCGTCGAGATCGGCCGCATCGATCCGACCCACCGGTTGCCGGTACTGAAGGGCGATCAACGCTGAAAGGCGAGACGCTCTGACCGGACTGACCGGATCGCGGGCCATCTCGCTGTCGGCCACCGGGATGTTGTGCACATAGTGAACATCGTGAAGCGTTATGCGCCCTTGGGCAGGAAAAGCCGGGGCGATCAGCGCGCCCCGGCAGCCGAACACGTCAGCCAGAGCAGCGACCTCGGCGCCGACATTGCCCCGCATGCAGGAATCGATCTTCTTGAAGGCCATTTGCGGCCCCAGCCGGCCGACAGCCATTCCGGTTTGGCGCACCCGTTCTCCCGCCGCGGCCGGCGATAGGTTCCGGCTTTCGGTGGTCACCGCCAAGACCCCTTTGATGGATCCCGGATTGATGCCGGGCAGTTCTTTGTGCGGCACTAAAAGGGCCTGGTTTCCGAAACGGCCGAATTGAATGCCGGTGTCGGCCGCACCGGTCAGATCGTCGGCAATGACGGCCTGACGGATCACGGTGATTTCTCCGGCGCCGCACCGGGCGCGATCGGCAGGGTGTCGGGTGCATGGGTCAACACGCTGATGCGCGCTTTCGGACCCTGTCGTCTGAGCGCCTTTTCGATCGCCCACTGGATGTCCGGAGCGTGGATATGCCCGAGCCGTGTCTTGTCTTCAACGGGTATTCCGGGAGAATAGGTGATGATCGAGGCTTTTTCCCGCACCATGGCCCAGGCCATCGCCAGAGCCGTGGCGACGCCGTTTTTGATGTTGCCGCACCGGTAGGCGTCTCTGATTCTATCCGACGGCCAGGCGGTGAAGTCGAGCAGTTCGGTGTGCACCGGACTGACCCCTTCCGGCGCCGGGGTGCAGACGATGATGGTGCCGCCCGGCCTGACCATTCGAACAGCCGGGTACTGGGCCTTATGGGACTGCCAGAAGTCGAGATCGCAGGGGTAGGAGTTGGCCACAATGATGTCCGGGGTCTCGTGATATCGGATGCCGTAAATCTCGCGTGCCAGCTTGACCCCTTGCTTGAAGGCCGCCCGCATGGCGCCGTAGAAAACACCCACGACGCCCCCCTCGCTGTCCATTACCACGTTGAAGATGGACTGCAGACCGACTTTCTCGGCCATGTCGTCCATATCTTGCCGCACCGGGTTGTCCTCGTGACCCAAGAAAGAGTCGCCGCCTCCCTCGCAGGAGAGAATATGGGTCGCCGCGGTGGTTGCGGCCCCGCAGACACCGGGTTGGATGATCTTGGAGCTCCCTGAAAACCCGGCGATGTGATGCGGTACAATGGCCCCCAAACCGATGATCACATCGGCTTCGATTACGGCCCGGTTGACCTTGAGGGGCGTGCCGCGGCCTGAAGAGGCGACATCCACCAGTGCTTCCGGATCGCGCCATTCGTGGTTGATCACCTCGATCCGTCGGAAGACCGCCTCTCCGACCTTGGCGATCATCTCGGCCGCGGTCATGTAACGGTGGGTACCCAGAGCCATGATGCAGGCGATCCGACGGTCAGGAACACCGGCGCGGTTGAGGCGGGCCAGCAGGGGTGGAATCAGACGATCGGAAGGGGTCAGGCGAGTGATGTCATCGCTGATGATCAACACCCGATCGCCGGGTTTCACGCGACGCTCGAGCGGTTCCTGGCCGATAGGCCGTTCAAGCGCCTCTTCGATGGCTGCGGATAGATTTTCCAACGGCCGTGAAGGGTGCGGACTCAATATTTCTGCCAAGTTTGGGTCCGGTACATCGAAACCGAGCGGTCGGCCTCCGAATGGGATAGTGACCAGCGTCATTTAAGACCTTTACTTCGCAAAGGTGTTAGGAATTACCATTACCAGATCCGGCACGTAGGTGATCAGCACCAACATGGCGATCATGATCAACAGGAAAGGCGTGATATAGCGTATGATCTCCGACAGCTGGATATGGGCGATGTTGCACGAGATGAAAAGACAGATTCCCAGCGGAGGGGTCAGCATACCGATCGCCAGGGCCGTGACCATGACCACGCCGAAGTGAACCGGGTCGATTCCCAGTTTTTCCACTACCGGCAGAAACACCGGCGTGAGGATGATCAAGGAGGCCGAGGTTTCCATGAAGGTGCCCACGATCAGCAGGCAAATCAGGATCAGTCCGTAGAGCACGTAACGGGAAGAGCTCAGCGTCACCAGGTAGGCGGCCACATTCTGAGGAACCCGTTCAGCCGTCAGAATCCAACCGAATATGTTGGCGGTGGCGATCAACAGCATGACGGTGGAAGTGGAGATCGCGGCACGCGTAAAAATCCGGGGCAGGTCTCTCAACCGCAGCTCGCGGTAAACGAGAAACCCGATCACCAGTCCGTAGAGCGCCGCCACCACCGCCGCTTCAGTGGGTGTAAAGATGCCGCCCAGGATGCCGCCCAGGATGATGACGGGCATGAGCAGGGCCCAAAGCGCCCCCCAAAAGGTCCGCAGAATCTCACGGAATCCCATGAAGGCATCCTTCTCGTAGCCGGCTTTTTTGGCAAGGAAATAGCTGGCGGCCATCAAACCACCACCGATGAGAAGACCAGGGATGAATCCCCCCATAAACATTTTGCCGATCGAAACTCCGCCGACCACACCGAAAATGATCATGGGGATGGAGGGTGGGATAATGACGCCGATCGAGCCGCCGGCCGCCTGGACTGCCGCAGCAAACCCTTTCTTGTAACCCTTGCGGATCATGGCCGGAATGGAGACCGCTCCCACCGCGGCGGTATCGGCCGCCGCCGCGCCGGATATGCCGGCAAAAAACATGGCCGCTACCACCGCCACCATGGCCAAGCCGCCATGAACAAACCCCACAATGGCGTGGGCGAAATCGAACAGCCGACGGGAGATTCCGCCGGATTCCATCAACTCGCCGGCCAGCATGAAGAAGGGGATCGCCATCAGGGGAAAGGAATCGGTGCCCGTGAACAGCCTTTGGGCGGCAAGGGTCAGCGGCAGGTTGGAACCGTATTGCAGGGTCGTCACGGATGCGACCCCGAGGGAAAAGGCAATCGGCATCCCGAGCACGAAGCAGACCAGCAGCGACACGAACAGGATGACCGTCACAACATTACCTCCCGCGTCAGAATCCTGCCCCGAAAAGCCGCCACGGCAATTCGCACCGAGTTGATGAACATGAAAATGCCGCCCACAGGGACGGCCATGTAAGGATAGATCATTGGGATGTTCATGGAAGGGGAGGTCTGAAATTTGATCACCCCTAATATCTTGAAGCCCCAGTAGATGATCACCAGCAGGAAGACCTGGATGATCAAATTGACACTGATCACCACGAATCGGTAGGCGTTCGCCGGCAAAAGCTTCTGCAGCAGGTCGATGCCCAAATGAACCTGATACCGCACCCCGGCCGCCGCACCAATAAAAGAGATCCAGACGAAAAGGTAACGGCCGAGTTCTTCGGACCAGGAGAGCGGGTCGTTCATCACGAATCGATACCAGACCTGGCCGGCGATGATGGCGACCATGGCCGCCATCAGCAGGGCTAGAATCCAATTGATCATACGATCCATGACGTCGAACATCTTTTTGTCCGTTGGTCGGTTGGCCGGTTTGACTTTAAATCCCCCCGACCCCTTTCTTAAAAGGGAGGGCCGACGGCAATGGCTGCATATTCCAGCGATTTTACGCCTTGCCGGCCGGGCGCATCAACGCCCAAAATCACCAACTTATTTTTTCGCGAACCCTTAACGGGCGGCTTTCTGAACGGCATCGATCAGACGTTGACCTTCGGCTGGATCACCGCCACCGATGGCCTTCATGACCGATGGGTTTTCGTAAACCGGGGCCACCGCTTTCACGAAGGGGGCCTTGTCGGGATGGCTGACCTGCATGCCTTCTTTTTTTAACTCGGCCTCCAGGGTCTGATCGGCTTGCATCGAAATCTTGCGCTCATAATCGCGGGCCTGGATTGCGGCTTCCGCAAGAATACCCTGTTGCTCGGCTGTCAACCTCTGCCAGGCTATCTCGCTGATCAGCAGCAGGGCCGGCGAATAAAAATGGCCGGTCATGGCCAGGTATTTCTGCACCTCGAAGAAACGTGAAGAGTGAATGACGGCCAGGGGATTTTCCTGAGCATCGACCGTCTTTTGTTCCAGGGCCGTGTAGAGCTCGCCGAATGCCATCGGCAGCGGACTGGCGCCCAGGGACTTCATGGTCAGGATGAAGACATCGTCTTCCATGACGCGGATTTTCAGGCCGTTCATGTCTTCGGGTTTCTCAATGGGGCGCTTGGAGTTGGTGATGTTGCGAAACCCGTTTTCATACCAGCCCAGGGAACGGATGCCGACCTTGTTAAACAAAGCGGCAATGTCGGTTCCGATCGGCCCGTCCAAAACCGTGTAACAGGTTTCGCGGTCCTTGAACAGGAAGGGGAGATTGAAAAGCTTTATCTGGGGCACGAAATTTCCCAGCGGGCCGGTGGAGGTCAAGGTCATCTCCAAAGAGCCGAGCTGCAGGCCTTCGACCATGTCCCGCTCCGAACCGAGTTGGGAGGCAGGAAACAGCTGTACCTCGATGTCACCTTTGCTCCTGTCGGCCACGAGCTTGGCGAAATACTCGACCGCCTGGTTGTAGATGTGGCTGGGCTGAGTCGACGTACCGCATTTAAGGATTGTCTGGGCATATCCGATCGGAGATGTGGCCAGAGACGCAAAAAGCGAAAATAGGGTCACCACGAAGATTTTTTTGATAAGAATTCGCATCACAAGCCTCCTTTGATAGGGATCCGGATTCCGTCATATTTTAAGGGTCTCGGCGAGAAATATTTACACAAGATTGCGCAGGATTTTGGTTCGTCTACAACTCACATCCACCTTCGCATACCGGGATATGTGTTGGTGGATGTGAGTTGTAGACGGGCCCAAAAAAAAATCAAGATGTGTCATTATTTCTTGCCGCGGCCCTAACTCAAAATGTGGATGCGCCACATCACTTCTGCTTCTTCAGCATCCGTTCCAGTTTTTCGAACTCACCCTCTACCATTCCGTACACGTTTTCCTCACCGGGAAACTGTCCGGCCCGAACCTCTGCGGCGTAGTCCGCAAAGACTTTCCGCATTTCGGTTGCCAGTTGTCCGTAACGTTTGACGAATTTGGGAGTGAACGCCTGAAAGATTCCAAGGATATCAGAGCAGATCATGACTTGACCGTCACAGTCTCCGGCGCCGATGCCGTAAACCGGAATGGGCAGTTCCGCGACGATGAGGCGGGTGACATCGGGCGGGACCGCTTCCACCAGAATGGCGAAAGCACCGGCTGCGTGCACGGCCCGGGCGTCTTCAATTACCGCACAGGCACTCTCGGCCGTGCGTCCCTGGGCCTTGAACCCTCCCAGTGCCCCCGAACTCTGCGGCGTCAGACCCACATGCCCCATCACCAGCATCCCGCCGTTGGAGATGGCTTGAATGACCGGCGCCACGCGTCGACCGCCTTCGAGTTTTATACAATCCACGCCGGCCTCTTTGTGGAAGCGGACGGCGTTGTGCACCGCGTCTTCTACACCGATCTGGTAAGAGCCGAAGGGCATATCGCCGATGACAAAGGTATTGGGGGCGGCCCTGCGAACCGCCTCTGTGTGGTAGATGCACTGGTCCATGGTCACCGGAACGGTACCGGTATAGCCATAAACGACCATACCCAGGCTGTCGCCGACCAGCAGCATGTCGAGTCCGGCTTCTTCGGCAATTTTGGCGGTCATATAGTCGTAGGCAGTCATCCAGACCGCCCGTTTACCCTCCTGCTTCATTTTTTGCAGGTCAAAACGCGTCAATTTCTTTTTCAGGGGGATGTCCTTCCTCATGATGTGTTTCAAATCGGCAGCGCGCCGAGCGGCATTGCAATGGGTTTGCAGTCGGTGATGGTAAAAAGCGGACTGGGCCTGGTTGTCCGGCAAATACCGCCGGGGCACCCGGTGGAGGGGTTGGGTCTCGGCAAGAAATAATGACACATCTTGCTGGTCTTTTGACCCGTCAGTTTACCGATCTGGCGCGTTACATCCACCGGCACATATCCCGTTATGCACCGGCGGATGTGCCTTGTAGACGAAACAAAAACCGGCGCAATCTTGCGAATTATTTCTTTCCGCGATCCTTAATCCACCTGAGAAAAACCACAATCGGTCGATTAAAGTCAAGTCGAAAAAAAAGAAAGGGCAGCCACCATGGCTGCCCCTTAGGAGGAATACAGAGAAATTGAGGATTTGTATGAATTTCTCTAAAGTGATACTTTGCAAAAAGTGTGCAAGATTGTCTAAAAATATTTTTCCATTAATCTCAGTGTTTTAAGTTTTGTAGGAAGGGTGAGTTAAAGTAAAATATGAGAAATATGGCGCAAATGTTATGAAATTCAGGTTACATTTTCTGAATACCCACGAGCCTGACGCCGAACCCGGATAGGGTTCGGCGAACGATCCGAGCCTTCAGCATAACGCCGTTGTCTATTTTCGTGCCGGGAATGACAAGCCGTATGAACCGGCCTACCCTCAGCCTATTCTTGGTTTCGATGAATATGCCCCTCCGACTGACATCGCGGATCAACCCCTTGAAAAGACGTTCCCTTGCTGTGAAGTAGACTGAAGTCGACATCCGTTTTCTTTCAAATCTCCTCAACTCCGGACTCACGCCGGAGATCAGGTCTAAATATTCAGGGATATCGCAGTAGTAGCGTTCGGTGAATTCAGGGTCGATGCCGATCGGATCGAGGTGTTGGACTCCGTAGGCATAGCGGTAACGGGAGCGGACCAGGGCTTTGCGCCATTTGATCTGGACCCGGTGACATTCGTACAGAGGCGCCTCGAGCCGATAGGGTGAATCCGGAGTGCCCAGAAAAACGATGTCGCCGGCTTGGAGAATTGTATTGGATTCGAAATAGAAACCGCCGATGCTGTAATTGTGCATCTGGCCGATGACGACCATGCCTGTTTCCAGGTTCTCCCGGATAATCGGGCAGCGATGGCCGTAGCGTTCTTCGCTGCGTTTTTCATTGTGCTCTTTCGGTTTTATCATTCCCGGTGCCTTCTGACAGCGTCAATAATTTTTCAAGAGACACTGGGCAAAGAGCGTGCCACATAAATAAAAGCGAAATAAATACAAAAAATACAGAATGTTACATAAAATTTCTTTTTCGCTTTAGGGGTTGTGTGATCGCAATCAGTGGGTCAATTAGCGCATTGTTCTGAGGAAATTGACCCAGCGTAAAATGGATTTTAGAAGGAGAACATCGAAAAATACGTGATTGGCAACGTCGTTGGATATCTCGACTTCATGCCTCAAAATTCAACAGTCCCCATTAGACGCGACGCCTGCCACGGTTTCAAGACAGCTTGCATTTCTCTGTAATATGGCCTATTAAAATTGAGGATGGATTGTTTGCATGCGACCTATCCGTCAGTCACTGGTAGTCGACTTTCAATCGGAGAAAACCGTTTTGAGCGAAAACGAATCCAACGATTATTCAGGGGAGCGGCGGTCGGAAGAAAGAGATAGGTCAATGCCTGAATGCCATGCGGTTGTGAGGATCAGCGGCATTCCCGTCCAGCAGTTCAAACTGAAAGATATATCCCAGAACGGGACCTGCTTTCTGGTAGCCGAAGATTCCGCCATTCTGCGGAACCTCAATGTGGGGAAGGAGATCGAAATTCAGTTCCGCTTTCCTGCCGCCAATCACCCCACCGTCTTTCACCGATCCGAGATCACGCATATCACCAGGGCCCCGCAGGGTACCTATGCAGGCTACTGCCTGGTCGGTGTCCGCATTCTGAGTCAACTCAAAATCTTTTAGGGTCTCGGCAAGAAATAATTACACAAGATTGCGCCGGATTTTGGTTCGTCTATAAGGCACATCCGCCGGCGCATATCGGGATATGTGTTGGTGGA
>JBDNAO010000262.1:0-5956 GCA_039768375.1 Desulfobacterales bacterium
GATCTTCAGTGCGACGGTCAGGAATATTTTCCCAGAAGCTTGCATGGTTCATCAGTCTCCTTTGTGATTGTTAAGTTTAGGGTGACAACTATGTTAATTAATCGTAGATGGATTTTTCATTTGAAAGGCAGTAGTATTTCAATGATCGATTTTGAAGTGTTTGGGACATATGCCTTTGAAGGGCGCGAAATGATTGGCCGACTGCATCAGCAATTTCAGCTCGACGCTATTCTACGATGAGGGTTCCCTCGGCGACGATCTGACCTGGCGGCAGACCCATGCTGCTGCGGGACACATCGGGGATCTCGATGTTGTAGCGAAATTTACCCTTACCGACAAAAGTCAGGCTGGACGTTCCGCCGCGCGGTATGAAACTGGTTGTATAAAAGGAATCTTTTTCAGTGAAGCCTGAGGAAGATTCGGTCGCAGACCGGCAAGCCTTGGCGTCTTCTCTGAAAATAATTCGCATGTTGGACCCCTGGACCCAATTGATCCAGACGACACAAGTATCTCTGGAAATCGTCACCTCGGCCGGCTTAATCTGGATCTGATTCCCCGCGGCGCCTTTTTCACCGAAGATTCTGATCAACTGGCACTCGGCCGCCGATAGGCTATCTATGAGCGGAAAAACCGACAGAGAAATCCACAGCATCAAAAGAGCACTCAAACAAACAGCATGATTTTTTTTCATCGTTTTCCCTTCCCCTTCGGCTAAACCGCCAAGGCTATATTTGTTGCGAAATTTATTTGGCGCCAATCCATAAACGGCATCGTTTGGCCCGGGCCGGTTTTCTCACTATTTGCAATCCTTGCCGCAGCCCAGCTACGACTGCGGTTGCAAAACCGCTGCGGTCTTGGCCGGAACCGACATTTACCATTTCTGTACGGATACTGTTAGAAGGCTACGCCGCATCTCCGAGGTTCAACTCGATCATTTTAACGCTGGCCAATATCCGCAATGCGTTCCGGTCGACAGCCGGAAACCCGCGGAGAACGCAGTCCAGCGTAAAAAAGGCCATTTATGGATGGACACTAGTTAGGGGTTCCAATACTGTTGGCCTTGGTTCATCGTCGTCCCTTCATCCGAATCACCGAAACTAAAAAGTTTCCTCTTCGATCAAACTGGAGGCGGCAGCCAGAGGCAGTGCTGACACCTGAATCCCGCCTGAGCGGGAAACCGATTCGTTTAAGGTTATATTATGTTCATCCTAAGTTTTGCAAGGGTCGCCTGGCGCGAAAATTATAACCAGGAAATCTCCGGCACAAACGCGCACCCTGATGACTGACTTAACTGACTCTACTGACCTTCCAGCGTACTTTTATCCAAAAAAACACCGGATTGAAGCCGATTATCTTATTGTTATCACATTGAAAACCGCTTAAGGTAGGGCCAAACGGACGCTGGCTGTTTACACAATTATTTTGTTGTTCTATAAAGAAGACTATTAAAGGCGCGGCAGTTCAATATTTAATATCATATTAGATGGTTTAAACTTTATGCAATGCTGTAAGGGTTGTGCCGACAAGACGGACGGGATCGTTGATACAACCAATGGAAATTCGTACGTGTCATCTTACCCTCAGAAATACGGGATAGGAAAGGATTCTTTTATGTTGACGAGGAGTTGTGCATTTCGAGCCGGTGGTTCCATATTTTCCCCCAACCGGTGTTTCACGCGAATTGCACGGTGCGTCATTTTTGTGTTCTGTTTTTGGGCGGGTGCAATGAATGTGTTTTCCGCAACCAAACCCGCAGCCTTGCTTACTTTTAAGTTTGATGATGTGGTTGCCAAGGCCAAAGAACTGGCTGCGCAACCTTTCCAAGACTCGAAGGGCACTGCCCCGGATTTCCTGTTCAAAGCAACCTACGATCAGTGGCGTGACATCCGTTTTGAAACCGACAAATCCCTGTGGCGATTGGAGAAACTGCCTTTCGAGGTCCAATTTTTCCATCTGGGATTTTTATATGACCACCCCGTGAAAATCAACGTCGTCGACGCCAAGGGGGTCGAGCCGATTCCCTTCTCAATCGATCTTTTCAACTACGGCGCCAACGATTTCAAGGCCAAATTACCGGACGACATGGGCTTTGCCGGATTTCGGCTGCACTACCCGATCAACCGCAAGGACTATCGGGACGAAGTGGCCGTATTTCTGGGGGCCAGTTATTTTCGGGCGGTCGGCAAGAACATGGGCTACGGTTTGTCGGCCAGGGGTCTGGCAATCGATACGGCTCTCGATTCGGGCGAAGAATTCCCCTATTTCAAGGAATACTGGCTGGTCAAACCTTCCCCCAGGGACAAGGAGATGGTCGTATACGCCCTGCTGGACAGCGTGAGCCTCAGCGGGGCCTATAAATTTATTGTCCGACCCGGCAAAGCAACCCTGATCAAAGTGGAGGCCACGATCTTTCGGCGCCGTGAGGTCGGCAAGCTTGGCATCGCACCGCTGACCAGCATGTTTCTGTATGCGGAGAACACCAACCAACGACCGATCGAAGATTTCCGGCCCGAGATCCACGATTCCGACGGGCTGTTGACCGCCGATGGCAGCGGCGAAATCATATGGCGCCCGCTGGTCAACCCGAAGCGACTTCTGGTCAACGCCTTTCAAATGAACAACCCGAAAGGCTTCGGGCTCCTGCAGCGCGACCTCGATTTCGACCATTACCAGGACCTTGAAGCCCGCTATGACAGGCGGCCCAGCGTCTGGATCGCGCCTGTCGGCGAGTGGGGCAAGGGTCACGTGGAGTTGATCCAGATTCCCTCCAGCAGCGAAATCGACGACAACATCGTCTCGTTCTGGGTTCCGGACTCACTGCCTGACGTGAAAGACCCGATATCGTTCGCCTACGATATGAGCTGGTATTTTCCGTCGGATGACCCCAATGCAGGCGGTTATGTTTCGGCCACGCGCACCGGCCTGGTTCGGGACAAGAACCTGAGGCTGTTCGTCATCGATTTCAAGGGCGGAAAGCTGGCTAAGCTTCCCGAGGTTCTGCCTGTTGATGCCCCGCTCGAGGGCATAGTGACCGTCGGTGAGGGTACGAGGATTGTCGAAAAGCATCTCGTTAAAAACGACCCGAATGGGGGTTGG
Source organism: Desulfobacterales bacterium (assembly GCA_039768375.1). GTDB lineage: Bacteria > Desulfobacterota > Desulfobacteria > Desulfobacterales > SG8-13 > JARFQH01. The sequence goes on from JBDNAO010000262.1 coordinate 3,097, forward strand.
CGGCTCGTCTTCCAACTCGAATCCGATGACCCGGGTCCGCTCGACAAAGTTCTTCCCAAACCGAAAAATCAACCATCGCTTGAAATGCGGGCCTATCTCAAAGAAGGCCAGGACATCCTGACCGAAACCTGGAGCTATGGTCTTTTGCCCTGAGATGACGGTTTTGAAAAGCCAATCGGTCTACCCGGATATCGAACCACCCGCGGATGCCGCACCGTTAGAAGCATCGACGCCGGAGGTCTATTCTGGTGGGCTAGACGAGTACACCAATTGGCAAAATGCCCACGACCGGGTGCTGCTTTATCTGCGGTCGCTTAACATGCCGCCCATATTGGGCCTTTCGGTTGCCCTCGATGTGCTCCGGCGCGCAGTTGAAAAGTGTGAACTGTCGACTGAATATTATCCGACGCGAGCCGCCATGCTGTCCCTGCACGAGGTGCTGACCGAACGAAACCTCTATCCGGAAACCCAGGCTTTTTGGGACCGTCGCAAGCTTTTCTGCACCGCCGAGTCGACTATTCCCCTGAATGAAATCGCAGGGATTCTCCCTGACTCCGCTGCGCTCTCCGGAGGCCTCCCGGTGGCACCACCACTCGAAAGGGGGCACATGCTGCCGGAATTTATCGATCGAAAGCCGGTTCGCTCCTTCTTTGGAAGGCTCTTTAGGCGCGGAAAGGACCCTTATCGAGCGGGTTCGAAAAGAAGATCGAAGGTGCCGCAGAGAATGGCTGCCAGCGGTCAACCGCCAGAGGTCAGGCATGAGCCGTAAGCCGATCAAAAAATTCTGGGAAAAAGAAGCCGTGAGGCGACGCATCCTGCTGACGCTTCTCATCGTGAGCACCACCGCAGTCGCCAGCGGGTACATGGCCAACGTTCTACCACACATGGGCCGCACCGGGCTCGAAATTGCCCTCATCATTTTTTTCGCCATGCTCTTTGCGTGGATATCGATCGGGTTCTGGACCTCGTTCTTCGGTTTTCTCATTCTGATGCGACGGTATAACCGATTTACGATCAATTGGCCTTCTTCCACCAACGCTTACAAGATCGAAAAGGACGCCCGTACGGCAATTCTGTTGCCGGTTTACAATGAGTCTGTAAGGCGCGTCTATGCCGGCCTGCGGGCAACTTATGAGTCGCTCGCATCGACCGGTCAAATGGCGTCTTTCGATTTTTTCGTGCTCAGTGATTCAACGAATCCCGACCGGTGGGTGGAAGAGGAGGCCGCTTGGGCGGAACTTTGTAAAGAAGTCGACGGCTTCGGCCACATTTATTATCGCCACCGGCGGCCGAACATCAAGCGCAAGAGCGGCAATATCGCGGATTTTTGCCGCCGTTGGGGGCGCAGTTACCGCTATATGGTCGTCTTAGACGCAGACAGCATCATGAACGGCGGCATCCTGGTTCGTCTCGTCCGACTCATGGAGCAAAATCCCGATGTCGGCATCCTTCAGACAGCTCCGGCGACGGTCGGCCGTGACACCCTGATCGCCCGCGTGCAGCAATTCGCCAATCACGTCTACGGGCCGATGTTTGCCGCCGGACTGTCCTACTGGCAGCTGGGTGATGCCCAGTACTGGGGGCACAACGCCATCATCCGGATCGAGCCCTTCATGAAGCACTGTGCCCTGCCGCAGCTGCCCGGCAAGCCGCCATTGGGGGGCCAGATCCTCAGCCACGACTTTGTCGAGGCTGCTCTCATGCGCCGAGCCGGATGGGAAGTCTGGCTGGCCTATGATCTGGGCGGCAGCTACGAGGAGGCGCCCCCTACCCTTCTCGATGGTCTGACACGCGACCGGCGCTGGTGCCAAGGCAATATGCAACATATGCGGCTGTTATTGACGCGCGGCATTTTTCCGGCCCACCGCGCCCTTTTTCTCAACGGTGCCATGTCCTACATATCGGCCATCCTGTGGTTTTTATTTCTGAATCTCAGTACCATAGAAGCACTGGCCCAGGCGATCTTCGAGCCCAAATACTTTCCGGCCCACCGGACCCTCTTCCCCCACTGGCCGGTTTGGAATCCCGGCTGGGCACTGACGCTTTTAGCTTCGACAGGCTTCATCCTTTTTCTACCCAAACTGCTGAGCTTTTTTTTCATCCTGTTCAAGCAGCGGCAAGCCAAACTCTATGGTGGGTTCATAAGGCTCTCTCTGAGCATCGGCGCCGAAGTGGTCTTCTCCACTTTTTTCGCACCGATTCGGATGTTGTTCCACAGCAAGTTCGTGTTTATGATCCTGATGGGTCAAAAAGTCGGCTGGCACGCCCAGCCGCGTGAGGACCGCGGAACCACATGGCGCGAGGCTTTTCGGTTCCATTACGGCGGAATGCTGTTGGCCCTCGTCTGGGGTTTCATCGTTTACACCATCAACCGGGCCTTCTTCTGGTGGCTCACACCGATCCTGATTCCCCTGGTTCTGTCGGCGCCGCTCTCGGTTTGGTCTGGCAGGGCCGATATCGGACGCCTGTTTCGAAGATACGGACTGTTTCTCATTCCCGAAGAAATCAAACCGCCGCCGGAATTGCAGTCGATGAGGGCCTATCTGTCCAAAATTGATACAGCGGGACTTTCGCTCGGAATCGACAAAAGCGAGGGATTTCTAAGGGCGGTTGTCGACCCCAAGATCAACCGTCTGCATATTGCGATTCAACGTCAGCAACGGCGCGTCGCGCCTAAGATTGCCGCACGCCGCCGTCAGCTCGTCCAGAGAGCCGTGGCCGAAGGGCCGGACGGACTGAGCGACCGGGAAAAAAAGGAGATCCTGATCGATCCGACCAGCCTGTCGTCGTTGCACGAATTGGTCTGGGAAAGCCCTGAAGAAATTTTTTCAGGGCGGTGGCGGGTTTCAACGCCTTAATA
>JBDNAO010000263.1:0-11439 GCA_039768375.1 Desulfobacterales bacterium
CGTCTGTTACAAAAAGGGCCTGGCGGAAGAGCTGCCAGGACTTTTAAAGGCCCTTGGCACAAAGACCCTCGGCTTCGAAAGCGTGCGTCTGTCGGTTCATCAGTACCGGAAAATATCAGACGCCATTTCCGAGGCCAATCTCGAGGTGACCCTCAACCCGGTCGAGGATTTGGTAGAGCAGTTGCGGATCAAGAAAGCGGAAACGGAAATTGCAACCCTGCGCAGTGCCCTGTCGCTCGCCGAGACGGCTTTCAGCGAGTGTGTTAAAAGCATCAAACCGGGCATGACGGAAAAAGAGCTGGCCTGGATCATGGAAAAAGGGATGCGGGAAGCCGGTGCCGAGGCACTCTCTTTTCCGACCATCGTGGCCTCCGGCCCCAACAGCGCGCTGCCGCATGCGATTCCAGGCGATCGCCGGATCAGAGCAGGTGAACCGCTTTTGTTCGACTGGGGGGCGCGGCTCGACGGCTACTGCTCCGACATCTCCCGCACGGTCGTGATCGGCGAGCCGGACGACACTTTTAAAAAGGTATTTCGGACCGTCCTGGATGCCCAGCACCGGGCCATCGATGCGATCAAGGCCGGTGTGAGCTCACGGGCGGTGGACAGCATCGCCCGCGACCACATCGAGAAGCAGGGATTCGGCGGCATGTTCGGCCACGGGTTGGGACACGGCACCGGCCTGGCTATTCACGAAGCACCCCGGCTCAGCCCGTTGAAGGATACCGTGCTCGAAGCCGGAATGGTGACGACGGTCGAACCCGGAATTTACCTGGGCGACTGGGGCGGCGTGCGTCTCGAAAACATGGTCGTGGTGCGTGAGGACGGTGCCGAAGTGCTCAACGGCCTGGATCCGGCCAATTACCGCATTTAAATGGGAAGAGGCCTATGCAGGCATCATGCGACGCTCTGCTGGACCGGTATCTCGACTTTCTGATGGTTGAAAAAGGGCTTGCGGCTCAAACCATCGAGGCGTACAGCCGCGATCTCGTTCGCTACATTTCCTTCCTGGTCGAATGCGGGCGTACCACCGTGTCGGAAGCGGATACCCCGCTGATCCTCAAGTATCTCATTTCGATGCGCGAGGATGGGTTGAACGCCCGATCGCGTGCCCGTCACTTGGTGTCCATCCGAGGATTTTATCGCTTCCTCGCACGGGAGGAAATTTTACCCAGTGATCCGTCGCGACTGATCGACTTGCCCAAAAGCGGTCTGAAGCTGCCGGATGTTTTGACGATCGACGAGGTCAAACGACTGCTCGACGCTCCCGACCCCAAGAAGTCCTCCGGTTGCCGTGATGCAGCCATGCTGGAGCTGCTCTACGCGGCCGGTCTGCGCGTCTCGGAGCTCATCACCCTCAAACTGCAGGATGTCAATTTGACCGCCGGTTATGTTCGCGTTTTCGGCAAAGGCGCCAAGGAACGCGTGGTGCCGATCGGCCAGTATGCTCAAGAAAAAATCCGACGGTATACGACCGGGGCACGCCAGGCGCTTCTCAAAGACCGTATCAGTGCCACCCTTTTTGTCGCCCGGGCCGGAAAACCACTCAGCCGCCAGGGTTTTTGGAAGCTGATCAAGCGTTACGGCCTTCGGGCAGGGCTTAGAAAAGTGATCACGCCCCACACGCTGCGGCACTCCTTTGCGAGCCACCTGCTGGAAGGCGGTGCCGATTTGCGGGCCGTTCAAACCATGCTGGGCCATGCCGACATCGCCACGACCCAGATTTACACCCACGTGGCGCGCGATCACCTCAAATACCTGCATCAGAAATTTCACCCGCGCGAATGACTCTTGACACCTGCCGGGAGTTCGACGTAATAAAAACGGCTTCAACCGCAGCGTCTATACGACCTTTCGGGCATATGGATTCGGACCTCACCGATCGCTAAAACCGCTCGGAAAACAGCAGCTAATCATGCAGACATATAATTCAACCACCCGCCCGATCGGTTGGTGGAGCCCCCAAAATCGGCCGCCGGAGATCGGCGTCGATGCCATCCGCGCGGCGATTCGACGCGTCACCGAACCGGTGTGCGTGGTCGACGTCGACGGGCGGCCGGCAATCGGCCATGGCGGCTGCGTGACGATCGACTCCGTCCGAATGGACATCGGCGGGCCGCCCGACGGCTATCCCGTGCTGGGGTACATACCGGCGCTGCATCCTGAAGATTTAGGTGATCCGAATTTCAAGCATTCCTTTGGGCTGCGCTATCCATATGTCATCGGTGCCATGGCCAACGGCATCACCTCGGTCAAAATGGTGGAGACTGCGGCTCGGGCCGGCATGATCGGTTTTTTCGGCGCCGCCGGTTTGGCTCTGGAGGACATCGAAACCGCGATCGTGCAACTGCGGCAGCGGGTGACCGATCTTCCCTTCGGGTTCAATCTTATCCACAGCCCAAATGAACCCGATTTGGAAGCGGCCACGGTCAATCTCTACTTGAAGCACGCCATTTGCCGCATCAGCGCCTCGGCCTATCTGGATCTCACCCTCCCCTTGGTCTATTACCGTGTAAAGGGGATTCATCGCGGTGCCGACGGTCGGGTCGTCTGTCCCCATCATGTAACCGCCAAGGTCTCTCGTGTCGAAGTCGCCAGGAAATTTTTCTCGCCGCCGCCCGAAAAAATTCTGCGTCAACTGTTGGACCGGAACATGATAACACCGACCGAGGCCGAACTGGCCCGGACCGTTCCGGTGGCCGACACCATGACGGCCGAAGCCGATTCGGGGGGCCACACCGACAATCAGCCCGCCATTTCCCTGCTTCCCACCATGCTGGCCTTGAGGGACCGGATGGCCGAATCATTTGATTACGACCGTCCCCTGTGTGTTGGTTTGGGCGGTGGAATCGCCACTCCGGCGGCTGTTTCGGCGGCCTTTGCGCTCGGTGCCGCCTATGTTCTGACCGGCTCCGTTAATCAAGCCTGCCTTGAAGCCGGCACATCGGACACCGTGCGGTCGATGCTGGCTGAAGCCTGCCAGGCCGACGTGACCATGGCTCCGGCGGCCGATATGTTCGAAATGAGCGTCAAGGTGCAGGTTTTGAAACGTGGAACCCTGTTCCCCTTCCGGGCGGCCAAACTATTCGATCTCTATTGCCGGTACGGTTCTCTGGCGGAAATACCACAGAAGGAGCGGCTGATTATGGAACGTGACCTCTTCCGCCGCCGTATCGACCAGGAGTGGGAACAGACCAAGGCCTTCTTTCGTCTGAGGGACCCACAGCAAATCGAGCGGGCCGAAAGGGATCCCAAGCACAAGATGGCGCTGGTCTTCCGTTCTTATCTGGGACAATCCTCGAACTGGGCCAACAGCGGCGATCCGACGCGTAAAATCGACTACCAGATCTGGTGCGGTCCGTCGATGGGTGCTTTCAACGAATGGACGCGGGACTCTTTTCTCGAACGGCCCGAAAACCGTTCGGTCGTGACAGTCGCCCTCAACCTGCTGCTTGGCGCCGCCGTGGCCACGCGTTTTAACTGGCTGAGGGCTCAGACGGTTGTCGTGTCGCCTGAAGCCGGAAAATTTCGTCCCCTGCCACTTGAAGAAATCGTTTCTCTGATCGACCGGGGATCAGCCTTGTCCGCTTAGGGCTTGCTCAAAAATAACTTACCATTTTGGACGCCGATGCATCCCGTCCGGCTGCGTAGCAAAATCTCGGAATATCCAGATATTCCTGCGATTTTACGCCTTGTCGGCCGGGCGCCTCAACGCCCAAAATCACTAACTTATTTTTTCGCGAGCCCTTAAAATCGGGAAATGCCCCTTATCCAAACCCAGGGCATTCACGAAAAAAACGGCCATCGTCGAAATGTACAGCGTTCGGCTGCTCAGCTGTTTCGGCAACGACTGCGCCAAGAGCGGAATGCGCTCTTCGATATACCGCTCAAGGTAAACCGTACGGCCGCCATGGTCCTGCGATGTGCGAGATATTTCACCCCGCAGCATGTAGGTGAACCGATCCGCAAGACCCGGTTCAGTGCGCTCGCGGTAGATGAAGATCGTGTAAAAATTGATCGGATCGGCAGCACCGGCACTAAAACGCTCATGAATCCGGCTATTGGCGAATAGACCGATATCCCGGAGGCAAGGCTTCAAGTCCTTCAGGATTTGCCTGGCGTCGGGCACGCTCGTCTTCAATTCAGCCACCAGGTGCCCACCCAAAAAAACGATCAGGGCTTCATCCACACTAAACTGTCGGGCGACGCCCGACTGCAGTCCGCCGAGCGGATCGGGCGGCAGAAACTCGCGCGACCATCGCTTCCATCTCGCCAGCGGAATTGACAATCCGGCGGAAAGTTCGCGGTTTGAAAAAAAACGGAGCATACCGTATCCTTGATTGGTTGTTATATCAACGTATCAATACATTTCTTGGGCGTCAATCCCTTGCAATTGCCGTTACCATGTAATATAAATAAGATTTTAAACAATAACTGATTCTGTGCGGATTTTACCGATCCGCCTTACCCCGCATTTGAGTTCTTCGTGCCTCACTATTCGAACTCCGGCAGAATCTTTTCGGGTCCTAAAAAGGGTTGACCATTGACAAACAATAAACAATTAAACCCGCAAGCGATACCAGTCGCCATCATCGGCATGGGATGCTTTTTCCCGAAATCGTCCGGTCTGAAAGAATTCTGGCGCCTGATCGTGAACGGTGAAAACGCCATCGGTGAGGTCCCGCCGACCCACTGGACGGCGGCTGACTATTTTGACGCCGACCCGGCCGTCCCTGACCACACGTATTGCACGCGAGGCGGTTTTTTACCGACGGTGATGTTCGACCCAACCGAATTCGGTATACCGCCCAACACCCTGGAGGCCACCGATACGTCCCAACTCTTGGGACTCATGGCGGCCAAGATGGCGCTTGCGGACGCCGGCTACGACGACGGGAAGGCGTTCAATCGAGAGAGAACCAGCGTCATCCTGGGTGTCACCGGTACCCAGGAACTGGTCATTCCGCTCGGGGCCAGGCTCGGCTTCCCCAAATGGCGGCAAGCGCTCGAGCGCGCGGGAGTGCCCGCAGCCACGACGGAAGAAGTCGTCGCACGCATATCCGACGCCTACGTTCCCTGGCAGGAAAACTCCTTTCCCGGACTCCTCGGCAATGTGGTCGCCGGCCGCATCTGCAACCGCCTCGATCTCGGTGGCACCAACTGCGTGGTCGATGCGGCGTGCGCCAGCTCGATGAGTGCGGTTCACATGGCACTCCTGGAACTCACCGCCGGCCGCAGCGACATGGTGGTCACCGGCGGGGTCGATACGCTCAACGACATCTTCATGCACATGTGCTTTGCCAAAACCCGCATCCTCTCACCCACCGGAGACGTCCGTCCCTTTTCGAAGGACGCCGATGGAACGGTCCTCGGCGAGGGAATCGGTCTTGTGGTGATCAAACGACTGGCCGACGCCGAAAAGGACGGCGACCGGATCTATACCGTCATTCGCGGCATAGGAAGTGCCAGCGACGGCAAATCTCAGAGCATATACGCCCCCCGCCCCGAAGGCCAGGCCCTTGCTTTACGAAATGCTTACACGAGCGCCGGTATCGATCCGGACACCGTCGAACTGATTGAAACCCATGGCACGGGTACCCGCGTCGGCGACAAAGTCGAATTTCAAGCCCTGAACCAGGTACTCGGCGGCGAGACCACGGGCGGATCGGACTGCGCTATCGGCTCGGTCAAGTCGATGATCGGTCATACCAAGGCCGCCGCCGGCGCGGCGGGCCTGATCAAAAGCGCCCTGGCCCTGCATCACAAAATTCTGCCGCCGACATTGAAAGCGGAGCAACCGGACCCGGAACTCGGTATCGACCAAAGCCGATTTTACCTCAACACCATCACGCGACCGTGGCTTTCCAATAATGACCACCCGCGCCGCTGCGGGGTCAGTGCCTTCGGATTCGGCGGCAGCAACTTTCACCTCGTCTTGGAAGAATACCGACCGGAAAAAACCGACACCGCCTGGGATGGTTCGGTTGAGATCGCGGCGGTGTCCGGGACTTCAAAAGCCGCATTGATCGAAAAAATCGAACGCCTGAAAAGCGATATCGAAAACGGGATGCCGTTGGCTGAAGCGGCTTTGCAGTCACGCGGGGCGTTCAGCGTTGACGATGACTGCCGCCTTTTGTGGGTCATCGAGCGGACTGTCGATGACGACCGGGCGCCGGACTCGAAGCGGACCTTTTTCCTGAATGAGGGGTCGGCCTTGCTCGAGGACCTCCGGGCCGAAACGGCCGTCAAACGTCCGGGGCTGTTTTATGGTGAAGGACGGCCGGCTGGGAAGCTGGCGTTTTTGTTTCCCGGTCAGGGCAGTCAGTATCCGGAGATGGGCCGCGATCTTGTCTGCCGGTTTCCGGAAGCCTTTGAAGCGCTCTCGGCTGCCGATCGACGGTTCGACGATAAGAGAAGCCTGAGCCGGGCCATTTACCCGCTTCCGGTATCCTCCGCGGAAGAAACCGCATTGCAGGCCGCCGCCCTGCGCCGCACCGACACTGCGCAGCCGGCCATCGGTGCCGTCAGCCTCGCCATGCTCAACACTTTGGCAGCCTTCGGCGTTCAGCCGGATGCAACCGCGGGTCACAGTTTCGGCGAACTGACCGCCCTGCATGCCGCCGGTTGGATCGACCAGCAGGCCTTTCTTTCCCTGGCCGTCTCCCGCGGTCGTCTGATGGCCGCCGCCGGACAGGGTGAGAAGATCCCTGCCAGCGGGATGTTGGCCGTCAAAGCGCCTTTGGCCGAAATCGAGGCGTTTATCGAATCGAGCCGGCTCGATGTCGTTCTGGCCAACCGCAACGCCCCCCAGCAAGGCGTCATCGCCGGAACCCTCGCAGCGCTCGATACCGTCCGATCGATCTGCCGGGATAAGGGCTACAGCTGCATGCGCCTTCCTGTTGCCACCGCATTCCACAGCAACTGCGTCAAAGAGGCCCGGCACCCTTTCCGGAAGGCTCTGCGCTCGATTGCCTTTTCACCAACCGCGATACCGGTTTTTTCCAACACGACCGGCGGTCCCTATCCGGCCGATGCGGCCGGTGCAGCGAGCCTGCTTGGTGACCATTTGCAACAGCCGGTCGCTTTTATCGACGAAATCAAAAACCTTTTCAGGGCCGGAATGCGGACATTTTTGGAAATCGGCCCCCGAAGCATCCTGACCGGTTTGGTTACCGACATTCTCGCCGGCGAAACATTTGAGGCCGTCGCCACTGACGCTTCGGCCGGCAACCGCACCGGAATCGGTGACATGGCCCGCACCTTGTGCCGTCTGGCGGCCCTCGGACACCCTGTAGACCTCAACCACTGGGAAACTCCGCCGCAACGCCGCCGCAAGCCGGTGATGCAAATCGAACTGACGGGAACAAACTATCGACCCCCCCGCGTAAAAAATCAAGGGCCGCCGCAACAATCCGCACATCGGCCCCGCACCAATGACACCCACTCGCGCCCGACCCAACCCGACCGCAGCCTATTGGGAGCAAAGCCTATTGCCGACCGGTCGGCCCATGATGCTGAAAGCACGAACATGATGAAGAAATCCTCACACCCGCACCACTTCGATCAACACCTCAATACCCAGTCAGACCCCGTTTCGGAAACCGGCTCCGATTGGATCCGGCAAGCCTTGTCGACCCTGCAACAGGGCTTAGCCTCGATGCAAGCGCTGCAACAACAGACAGCGGAGACGCACCAGAAATTCCTGGACACCCAGATACAGGCCGGTCACACTCTGCAAGCCATGATGGAGCACACCCGCCGGCTGTCGGAGGCGTCGCTGTACCAGGCCGAAACGCCCATACCCGTTGAAATGGCCAAACAAACGTTTCCAATGGCCCCGCCCTCCGCGGTCCTTGAATCCCGCGATAAATCCACCCCCGGCCCCAGTGGAGCAAACGACCCGGTTTCGGTCTCCGAAGTTGCCTTCCAGAAGCCACCGTCGAAAACCGTGCCGGAGAGTTTCGCCCGGAAAAACACCTCGCCTGCGTCGATACCTTCCGCTGCATCTTCGGCGCCGCCGACCGCTCCGGAAGTGCAGCGGATTCTGATGGAAGTCGTCTCCGATCTTACGGGCTATCCGGTTGGCATGATCAAGCCGGACATGGACATCGAGGCCGATCTCGGCATCGACTCCATCAAGCGTGTCGAGATTCTGTCGACCCTCGAGGAAAGAGTTCCTGACCTGCCCAACATTCCGCCCGCTGTCGTGGGGAAAATGAAAACCCTGGGGCAAGTAGCAGAACTCTTGACCGGATCCACGGATGCCGAATCGGCCGAAGCGGTGCCCGAGAATAAAGAGGCAGCGCGCATCGACGCGGCAGTGCCGGAAACACCTGCTCCCGAAAGGGGCCAAAACGCTCTGATGACCACCCTGATTGAAGTGGTCAGCGAACTGACGGGCTATCCGGTTGAGATGATCAAACCGGACATGGACGTCGAGGCCGATTTGGGCATCGACTCCATCAAACGGGTGGAAATCCTTTCGGTTATCGAGGAAAAGATGCCCGGTCTTCAAACCGTATCACCGGGAGACATGGGCCGACTTAAGACGTTGGGACAGATCGCCGCCTATCTCGGCGCCTCGGACAATGTTCCACCGAGGGATGTGATTCCGGTTGAAACTGTGGCAGATGCGGCTTCGACAACGACCGAAAAAACGATAGTGGCACCGGAACTAGTGGCGGCGCCCGTGCCGCTCCGACGGCAGGTCATCAAGGTGGTCGCGGCTCCTTCCGAGGATCGGAAAACGATGACGATTCCGGCCGGGCGGAAGGTGTTCGTTACAGATGACGGCACCGGACTGGCGACCGCATTAACCGACGAATTGGGACGGCGAAAGATCGAAACGGTCCTGATCCCTTTAACCTTTTTAAACGAAAAACCGAACTTATCGCCGGCAGCCGGATTGGTGTTGATCGCCTCTGAGCACTCCCCGTGCACTGCCGGCGACCTGAAGGAAATGTTCCGGCTGGCGAGCCGTTTAGGACCCGAACTGGCGGATTCAAGCGTTCGAGGCAGTGCCGTTTTTGCCTCGGTCACCAGAATGGACGGCGCCTTCGGTTTTCACGGACGGGGGGTCGAGAATCCCTTGCAAGGCGCGCTGGCCGGTCTGGTTAAAACCGCCGCTGTCGAATGGGGCACCGTTCACTGCCGGGCCATCGATGTGGCACCGGACTGGTCGGACACGCCTGCAGTGGCCGCCATGGTGGCCGATGAACTGCTCAATCGCAGGCAAGAGGATCCGGTTGAAATCGGACTGGATCAAAATCGTCGCTGCACATTGACGCTGGAAGAAGCGCCGTTGCCGGCCGTCGCTCCGACAGCCCGGGCCTTGGCCCCCGGTGATGTGGTGGTGGTCGCAGGCGGCGCCCGAGGTGTGACGGCCGCCTTTGCCCTCGCGCTGGCGGCGGGCACGCAACCGAAACTAATCCTGCTGGGACGCTCACCTTCCCCCGAACCGGAACCCTTATGGTTGAAAGGGCTGACCGATGAGGCCGCCGTCAAGCGAGCGATTCTGAATCACGAGTTCGACGGCAACCCCACGCCGATCCAACTCGAAGCCGCCTTCCACCGGCATATGGCCAATCGGGAGATCACGGCGACCCTGGCGGCGATACGGGAAACCGGTTCCGAAGCTCAATATCACAGCGTCGATGTCCGTGAAACCGAAGCGGTTCGCAGGGTCATCAATTCGGTCAGGGCGACTCATGGTCCGGTCAGGGCAGTTGTTCACGGGGCCGGTGTGCTCGAGGATCGCTTGATCGTGGACAAGAAGCCGGAACAATTCGAGCGTGTCTTCGATACCAAGGTGAAAGGACTCGAGAACCTGCTGGCATCAACGACTCAGGACCCGCTGCGCCATCTGGTGCTGTTTTCCTCCGTGACGGCCCGGATGGGCAACCGCGGCCAGGCTGATTATGCCATGGCCAATGAGGCCCTGAACAAAATCGCCCAGCAGTTTGCGGTCCTCCGCCCGCATTGCCGGGTGAAGGCCATTAACTGGGGGCCGTGGGAAGGCGGCATGGTGTCGGCCGGCCTCGGCCAAGAATTTCGCCGCCGCGGGGTCGAACTGATTTCCATCGCCAGCGGCGCGCGGCACCTGATCGACGAGATGTGCCGAACCGATGAACCGGCCGTCGAAGTGGTTGTCGGCGCCACGCTTACCGGTAGCACTGCACACGCTGTGCCTCCGATAGCCACCACCATTTCCGCATCCTCCACATCGGATGCCGCGGCCGGATTGTCTCTCTCCTTTCAGCGCGATCTCGACATCGGAAATCATCCGGTTCTTCGCTCGCATATGATCGGCGGTAAAGCGGTCGTGCCCCTGGCGCTGATGACCGAGTGGTTTGCCCATGGTGCCCTGCACGAGAATCCGGGACTTTTGCTGCAAGGGTTGGATGACTTACGGGTTTTGAACGGTATCAAGCTCGACCGGGGGAAAAAACACATCCGTCTTATGGCCGGCAAAGCCCGTCGGAAACAAGGCGCCTACGAGGTGCCGCTGGAGTTGCGCGACGGCATCCACGGCAACCTGGAAGTGATCCATTCCAGAGCCAAGGCGATCCTGGTCGATGAACTACCACCGGCACCGCCGTACCGCATCCCGGCGAAGCTCACCCGGCGATCCTACGACCGTACCATCGCGGACGTCTACGACCGGATTCTGTTTCACGGACCCGATATGCGCGGCCTCCGTGAGATCACCCATCTGTCCGCCGACGGCATGGTGGCCAATGTCGCGCCGGCACCGGCACCCTCCGCCTGGGTAAAGGAACCGCTTCGGAACAGATGGCTGTCGGATCCGTTGGCCCTGGATGCGGCATTTCAGATGGCGACGATCTGGTGCTTCGAGGAAAAAGGCGCTGTTTCCCTGCCGAGCTACTGTGCCGCCTACCGCCAGTACCGCAGCCGGTTTCCGGCCGAAGGGGTTACGGCCGTGCTCGAGATTACAGCGGCCAGCGATCACAAGATGCGGGGAACCATTACGTTTCTTGACGCCGATGGCACCGTGGTGGCGCAGATGACCGGCTGCGAAGCCGTCATGGATCCCGCGCTGCAAAAAGCCTTCAGACCGGCTGCTGCTTAACTTTTAAAAATTCGCGACCGAGCAAATGGTTTGCCATGGCTCTCCGCCGTAAGGAATTATTTCTTGATTTTTTTTTGGCAGTTGTTCTATCATAATTTTGTTTAATCGGGCGGCCCAGACAATCTGCCGGATGGGTCAATATCAACCCTGTTTGACAAAGGAGAATTAGTTTTGCCTGAAGGTACAGTGAAATGGTTCAACGATCGGAAAGGGTACGGCTTTATCCAAAAAGATGAAGGCGGAGATTTGTTCGTCCACCACTCGGCAATTTCCATGGAGGGCTTCAGAACGCTTGCTGAAGGTGAACGGGTCAGTTTTGAGATTGAAGATGGCGAGAGAGGTCCCGCAGC
>JBDNAO010000264.1:0-2586 GCA_039768375.1 Desulfobacterales bacterium
AATGCAAACGAAATAGATGCATAGCCCTAAAATGAAATTGCTCGACCAGGTCAGAGAAAAGCTGCGTCTCAAGCATTACTCTTTCCGCACGGAGGGCTCATACACTTCCTGGATCAAACGGTTCATCCTCTTTCACGGGAAGCGGCATCCTGCCGAAATGGGCGCCAGAGAAATCGAAGCGTAAATATCCGGGAGCAAGCCGGCAATGGGGCTGGCAGTATGTTTTCCCGTCGGAATCCCTTTCAAAAGACCCGCGTTCCGGCAAAATTCGGCGGCACCATCTTTATCAGACCACTCTGCACCGGGCGGTGAAAAAGGCCGTTCGACTAGCCGGTATCCACAAACCAATCAGCTGCCATACTTTCCGGCACAGCTTTGCCACCCACCTGCTGGAGGACGGCAACGACATCCGGACCGTGCAGGAGCTGCTGGGCCACCAGGATGTCAGCACCACCATGATCTACACTCACGTCCTCAATCGTGGTGGCCGCGGCGTCATCAGCCCGCTGGATTCGATGACTAAACCACCCGCCTGAAATATCGTCTGCTGCCGTCGACTGAATCTATCGGATGCCGAAAAACGCCCTGGCATTGGCGGTGGTGATCCGGGCGACCTCTTCGATCGGCAGGTCCTTTATCCGGCTGAGGTGCGTCAGGGTGTCGAGCAGGTGGGCCGGTTCGGAAACCTTTCCACGATACTCGACCGGGCAGTCGGTTTCGACGAGGATACGCTCCAACGGGGCCTGCCGGATGGCAGACCGGTGGTGGGTGCTGTAGGCCAGTGCCGGGGTGCAGGACACGAAATACCCGTCGGCAATGATCTTCTCTAAAAGGTCCAAGGGGCCGCTGTACCAGTGAAAAACCGCCTTTTTAATCTTGGCTTCAGAAACCATCCGGTGGCATCTTAGATGGGAAAAACGGGCGTGCACGATGACCGGTTTTTCGAACTCGGCCGCCAGGTCGAGGACGCGTGCAAAAACCTCCCACTGGACCGCTTTTTTCACCTTGATCTTGTAGTCGAGTCCGACCTCACCTAAGGCCGTGCAGGACGCCAGGTGCGTTCTCAAAAAGGCCAGGGTCGCCTCGATCGGCTCGGTCGAAATCGACCACGGGTGAAATCCCACGGACGGCAGCACCGAACCGGGGTAGGACGTGGCAATTTCCAGAACCCTGCGGTTGGAAGCGATATCCATGCCCACAGCCACGATTCGCGCCACACCGGCCGCTGCTGCCCTTTCCAGAGCCCCCTCGATGTCATCTACTTCGTTCAAGTGGGCGTGACCGTCGATCAACTCACGCAAAGGATTCGATTGCGCCGGCATCCTGACCTCGCTTTTCTGCAGTGGAGAGAACTTGGACCTTGACCGGTCCTTCCGTATTATGTAACGAGGGATGGCATCTTGCAACCGGTTATCCGGTCGAAAAACCATCGACGGCAGAAATGATGAACACAGCACCGGTGCTCCCGGCTCGAACAGAACGAGTCACTTTACCGCGATGAAAAACAGCCCCAGGAAAGTAACGCTTTTTGTCCAGTGCCTGGTCGACGGTCTCTATCCCGAAGTCGGCGAGGCCATACTGAAAATTTTTCGGAAGCTGAACCTGGCCGTCGACTGCCCCGCAGATCAGACCTGCTGCGGGCAGCCGGTCTTCAACGCCGGCTACCGGCGGGAAGCCCGGGTCGCCGCCGAGCGGTTCATCCGGATCTTCGAGAAGGCGGAGGTTGTCGTCTGCCCTTCGGGCTCCTGTGTTCACATGGTCCGCCGGCACTATCCGGACCTTTTTCGCGACTCTCCCGCCTGGCGGAAACGCGCGGAGGCGGTGGGCGATAAAACTTTCGAACTGACACAGTTTCTGGTAGACGTTATGGGGGTTGAGGAACACGGCGCATGTTTCGACGGCCGAGTCACCCTGCACGACTCCTGCCAGGCGTTGCGCACCCTCGGCATCAGCGTGCAGCCCCGCCGGTTAATTGCAAAGGTAGCCGGCCTTGAATTCGTCGAAATGCGGGATTCGGACCGCTGCTGCGGGTTCGGCGGTTCGTTCGCGGTGAAATATCCGGAAATTTCGACGGCCATGGTCGATGACAAGGTGCACAACATCATCGCCTCCGGAGCCGACGCCGTCGTGGGCGTGGACATCAGCTGCCTGATGAACATCCAGGGACGGCTCAGCCGAATAAAATCACCGGTCAGGGTCCTGCACATCGCCCAGTTGCTGGCCGGAGGCTAAAAAACTGGAGGTATTCGGAAATCTCAAATTCCCAGCACCAAATTTCAATGAAATCCCAAATTTCAGCATCCAATGACCCAAATAGATTTGTAATTTTGAATTTTGGTCATTGTGATTTGTTTGTTATTCGTTATTTGCCATTTGGAATTTTTCACCGAAACTAAATAGTTTCCTCTTCGATCAAACTCGATGCTTGTGGCCAGAGGCAGTGCTGAAAGCTTAAACCTTGAACCGTGATCTCCGATGAGCAAAATCACTACCGAACAGTATAAATCAGAAGCCCGCAAGGCGATCAAAGACCGCGTGTTGCAGTCCGCTCTGGCGAGCGTTCAGGACCGGTTGGGCAAGGGCACG
>JBDNAO010000265.1:0-6412 GCA_039768375.1 Desulfobacterales bacterium
GGTCGGCTGAGAATCTTCTTAACGATTTACAGTAGATCAGCTTTAGACCTTAAGATAAAGGTTTTGCACTGCGTAATCGGTCGACGGCGTATCACAAATACAGCCTTCTCCTCCTGGCCTTGCCAAAACTTTATCCTAAAGCCTATAACGGCAGAAGGGGAAGGGCGGGCTAATTTAGATGCATAAAGGTTTCCTCAGAGCATCGATGATGGCTTTTTCTCGTGTAATTTGATATCCATAACTCATTAACTCTCTCGGCTCAAGGAGATCGTCCGGCAGGTCCACCCCCGGCCTTTGTTGTGGTGACCGAAACATTGGAGGTCATGGGCTACCGGATCGGCAACCAACCGTACTGGTAAAGAACCATACGGCACCGACGGCTGACGGATCAATTTCAATCTCCTTGATTGAAATCAGCTTTCGTGTTGTATAATAGGGCAATGGCGGTACGGCCATCAACATTTAACCACTTCACCAAATACCCATGATCACTCCCATTCAAACACCAGTCTTTCTTCGAATTACCGCATTGCTGATTGCCTTCCTACTGCCGGCTATGACCGCTGGGCAGCCGTCGGGCTCGGGTCAATTGGCGGCGCCTCAATCCGCAGGACTGGTGCTCGGAGAAAGCACCGTCTGTGAAGACGTTCGAAACGGCATTCCTGAGCAGGCCGCAGTTGCATTTTCCGTCGATCTGAAACGAGTCTACTGCTACACCGACTTTGAAACCGTCTCGGAAAAATCGTTCGCCTACCACAATTGGTATCTCAGGGACAACCTTAAGGCGAGCGTCAAGCTGACAGTGCGACCGCCGCGATGGTCAACTTACAGCTCCATTCAACTGCGCGATTCGGGAAAGGGTCCCTGGCGGGTCGAGATAACCGACGAGGAAGGCAATATCCTCAAAACGCTGCGTTTCAGTGTCATTGATTAGATTCCCATGACATCCCTGACCTATTTTTTCGCCAACATCCGCTGGCAGGATGTACTCGACATCGTGCTGAACAGCTATGTCATTTTTCGATTTTACATCCTGTTCAGAGGCACGAACGTGCTGCGCGTGCTCTTCGGCCTGGCGTGTATCTGGTTTGCCCAAAGGCTGGCGGTATCCCTCGGACTGATCGTTTCGAGCTGGATTTCCCAGGAGATTACCGCTGCTGCCGCCCTGATCGTGGTGGTCATTTTCAGGAACGAAATCCGCGGTGTCCTTCAAACAAAGAACATCCGGGGCATCTTGTGGGAACTCCCGAAGAGGAGTACCACAACACCGATTGAAGTCATTGCCGAGAGTGCCTTTAAAATGGCCCACAAGCACATCGGCGCGCTGATCGTCGTCCCCGGCCGGGAAGACCTGGAAGAAATCGTTCAACACGGTCTCAAATGGCAAGGGACGGTTTCGAGCGAAATGATTCTCAGCATCTTTTGGCCGGACAACCCGGTACACGACGGCGCGGCCGTCATGCGGGGCGATCGGATCTGGGAAGTGGGCTGCATCCTGCCCCTCTCGGCACACAAAGACCTCCCGTCGAATTACGGCACGCGTCACCGCGCCGCGTTGGGGCTGGCCGAAGCCTCCGATGCGCTGGTGATCGTCGTATCGGAGGAAAGCGGCGCGGTCACCATTGCCAAGGACAGTCGGATCACCCGCATTCAGGACCCGGTGACCCTCGAAAAGCACTTAAAGGAGCACGCCGGCCAGCGACTCGGGTCCCGATCCGATGCGATGAACGAAAAAATTGAACTCGGCCTGGCGGTTTTTCTATCGGCCGCTTTTACTTTAGGGATCTGGTTCAGCATTACGCGGGGGTTCGACACCCTGGCGAGCTTCGAAGTGCCGGTGGAATACCGAAACCGCGATCCCGCCCAACAGATCGTGAATACCTCCGCAAATACCGTCAAACTACAGCTCAGCGGGTCGCGATCCCTGCTCGACGCCGTCAACCCCAATCAGTTGCGGGTGCGGGTCGATTTGAGCAAGGCCGCCACCGGGAGCAATTCATACACCATCACCCGCGAAGACATTACGCTGCCCCCCGGGGTTATTTTAAAGGATGTTCAACCGCCGTTGGTTGACGTAGATCTCGACCTAACGGCGCAAAGAGAGCTTCCCGTTCAAGCGGATTTCGTCGGGAAGCTGCCGGAGGACCGGATATTGGCACAGGTGCGTTTGGTGCCCTCCAGCGTAAGGGTCATCGGTGCCAACGGATTTCTCGATAAACTGTCGACGATTTACACGGAGAAGATTTCGGTGGCCAACCTCGAAGGTTCGGGCGCCATCGAAGTCGGTCTGGCCATCAACCCGGCAAAGCTGAAGCTATCGACCGGCAACAGGGACACAGTCACGGTTTACTATACGATTCAAAAAAAAACGTCCCGGAAATAGACCCGTGCCCGAAAGAGTCGGCGATGGGCTGAAAGACCGGCACCGGAAGCAGTTGTCCGATCGGTTGGCCTAAAAAATGCGCCGTGAAACCGTCAAACCACAACCGCTGTCTGCAGCAGCCGTGAGCGTCGACCAACCCGGCCTGCCCGATACCAATGACTGAGTTCGCTAAGGATGAAGATCGCTCTATTGTTGATGACCCTGATGATCCTGCCGGCAACCGCGGCAACTGCCGATACGGTTCCGAACCAATTCGAGCTGGTCGCCGTCAAATTCACGGGAATCGAAAGCGTTTCGGAATCCGAAATGGCCAAGACGCTGGCCGCCCAAACGCCTCCGATTTGGAAGGTCTGGCAGCCCTCGCCCGTTCTAAGTGCTGAGGATCTCGAAGAAGACCGGCTCCGCATCCAACAGTTTTATCGTAATAACGGATACTACCAGACCGAGGTCGAGATTGCGGTAACGGTCTCGGGCGCAGAACCGGACCGAAAGGTCGAGGCGGCAAACGGCCGGAATTCAGCGTCCGCCGAACCGGTCGAAAGCCCTTCCGTGACGCTGCCACGCGTCAAGGTGACTTACGAGATCACTGAAGGTCCACCGGTCTTGATCGAATCAATCGATATGGCCATAACCGGTACTGTAAAAGGAGTCGACCGGACGGCCCTCCTTGCAGACACTCGCCTTGAAATCGGCCAAGTGTTCAAAGTGACCGAATACGAAGAAGCCAAAACGAACATCACCCGGACGCTCGGCAACCGCGGATACCCTTTCGCCGAGGTCACCGGGCACGCGGTCATCGATCCAGCGGTTAACCAGGCGAAGCTTTCGTTTCGCGTCATCCCCGGCCCACTGTCTGTCTTCGGGCCCACCACGATCAACCAGGAAGGAACCGAAGTCTCCGAAACGGTCATCCGGCGGGCTTTGACCTACGCGGAAGGGGACGTATACGACGCGGACAAGGTCGAGACCAGCCGGCGCAACCTTTTCAGACTCGACGTTTTCAGAGTCGCGGTCATTAAACCCGAAGGGCCGCCGACAACAGAAGGTGGTCCGGTTCCGATGCTTGCTCAACTCAAATCGAAAGACCGCCGGAGTGTTCGACTCGGCGTCGGTTACGGCACCGAGGATAAGCTGCGGCTCCAGGCCGCTTTGACGTACCGCAACCTGGCCGGATTAGGC
The DNA here is from genome assembly GCA_039768375.1 of Desulfobacterales bacterium. GTDB lineage: Bacteria > Desulfobacterota > Desulfobacteria > Desulfobacterales > SG8-13 > JARFQH01. Next base: position 3,563 of record JBDNAO010000265.1, read on the forward strand.
GGCCGGCTGACCTTCAGTGCCCGCACTTCGTCCGTGCTGAAAAACATTCAACTGGCCTACGATCAGCCGTATTTTCTGGACGCCAGGAACAGTCTCAGCGCCAGAGCCGGGAACGAACTGCAAGACCCTCCCGCATACAAAAATCGCCGAATTTTCACCGATGTGGCCCTGAACCGCAAGCTTGGGCAGGACTGGTTTCTGCGTCTGAGCTACGGCCTGTCGTCCAACAACGAGGAAAGTGTCGCCGCCGACGACCCCGTGGACATCGAAGAACTGCCATTCTTGGCGGAGGATACGCTGGTATCCGTTGTCGATTTAGAGATCGCCCGTGACTCGCGGAACAATTTGCTCAATCCGACGACCGGCTCACTGCTGGGGGCAAAGATCGCCCTGGCACCCGATTTTCTCGGATCGGAGCTCACCTATTACCAACCGGCAATCGACGTCAAAAAGTATGTGCCGGTCTATAAAAATATCATCCTGGCCGGGCGGGTGCATCTTGAAACCATCCAGGGGATACAAGGCAGTTCCTTCATTCCGGGCTTCAAACGGCTGTATCTGGGCGGCAGCGACACGGTGCGCGGCTACGCCTACCAGGAACTTCCGCCCCTTGACCGCAATGGCGATCCGATCGGCGGTCAGAGCAGTTTCAACGCCAGTGTCGAGGCGAGATTTCCGATCTACAAAGAACTCTCGGGGGTCACGTTCCTGGACAGCGGGTTGCTCGACAAAGATTCGTTTCGACTCAAGTTCTCCGATATGCTTTACACTTGCGGTGTCGGATTACGATACAACACCGTGATCGGGCCGATCCGGGTGGACTTCGGTTACAAGCTCAACCCGCCGACCGGAAAAGACATCGGCGATTTCACCAATCCAAATGACATCATCGGCGACCGCTGGCGTTTTTATATAAACATCGGACAAGCATTTTAGAAAGATGCGAAAATCCCGCGTCGATCGATACCGGATTAGCGGTCCTCGCAGACAGAAAGTATGAAAAAAACGCACTCCGAAAAACAATCCGCACCTCGCGGGAGTGGCGAGAGCCGGCGGCAACGCCGTTTCTTAAAGCCGCTGTTAAAGTCTCTGGCCTATGTTCTGGCCGGCTTCGTCGCCCTGCTCCTCGTCGGAACACTTGTGCTGCAGATACCGGCGGTCCAGAAACGAGTCAAGGCACTGGCCGTGGAAACCCTGGAACGGCAAACCGGTCTGCGGCTGGAACTGGGGTCTTTGTCCGGAACCCTGTTTACGGATCTGAGCGTCACCGGTCTGCGCCTGGACGGCCCCTCAGGCCCGCTGCTGACCGCCGAGCGTATTTCGATCGGCTATGCACTGCCGCTGCTGCTGAAACGCATGCTGGTGATCCGGCACCTGCGTTTCGATGGTCTTCAAGTCTTTTTGGTGCGGAAGGCGGACGGCACGTGGAATGTCGCAGAAGAAGCGCGCCGCTTTGCGACTCCTGAGAGCGACGCGCCATCCGGTTCGCCGTTCGAGGTTCTCTTTAAGCAGCTTGCGATCGACGCCGGAGCCCTCACCATCCGGGATGCGACGTCAGTGCCGCCCCGGATTCGGCACATCGAGCACATCCGACTCAACGTCCGGTTGGACATCGATTCAGAGCTGAAGGCCGATCTGCGGCAGCTGGCCTTCAGCCTCGACGATCCCCGCATCGAGGTAACCGGTTTAAAGGGGCGCGTGCGTTACGATCAAACGCGTGAAGATCTCCTCATCGAAGGGCTCAATCTCAAAACGGGGGCTTCGGCCTTGACCCTCGACGGCCATCTACAACTTCTGCAGCCGGACCCCAACGTCACCTTGACGGCGCGAATCGAGGCTCTGGCCCTGGCCGAACTGGGGCGTCTGCTCGAAACCGAGGCCCTCGACCGCGGAGAAATCGTTGGCGAAATCGATCTGCAGGGAACGCCACGGCAGCTGCACCACCGGTTGAACCTCATACTGGATCGGCAACAATCACTGGCGGAAGAAGGCATCCTGGCGATCCAAGGCGACCGTGGTCTGGCACTGGAAGCCAAAGGGTCCCTGCGCCACCTCAATCCGGCAACCTGGCCCTCTATTGGGGCACCGCAGCTGAGCGGGGATGTCAACGCGGAATTTTCCATCAATGGAAGCGACTTGGATGGACCGGAAAGGCTTGGTCACCTGGTGCTCCAGGTGACCGGTTCCAGCCTGGCCGGTTATCAGATCGACAGCGGCGACTTCGATTTGACGCTGCAAAATGGAGACCTGAACATCACTACGGCCTCGCTCAGCGGTCCCCCGGGACGCATACAAATTCAGGGCCGGCTGGACGGCATCGAAACGAACGCCCCGTTTGAAAACGCGTCCATCACCGGCGAGGTGCGCAACCTCGACCCTTCGGCGTTTCTCGCCGATCCGCTGTGGGCGGGAAAGGTCAACGCCGATCTCAAGGCCAAAGCGAGTCAGAAAGTCAAGGACGCCGCTGCCGACGATCCTCTCGCTTGGTCGGCCGAAGCCGACCTTAAACTGCAGTCCTCGATTCTCTTCGGTACACCCGTCAGGCGGGCCGATATAAAAGCCAGCTGGGATGGAGAGCTGGTAAGAGTGAAATCCTTCGAATTGGACAGCGACCTGGGGCAGGCAACCCTCGACGGGCAAGCCGTCGTCCGGAACCGATCCTACCAAATCGGCGGCGGCATCGTCGTCCCTGAACTGCACCGCCTCAAGCCCCTGCTGGCCAAACTGGTGCCCCAGCTGCCGTCCGAACGTTTGCCGGCCGGTAATATTCAGATAACCGGCCAGGTGGAAGGCAGCCCGCAGGAGACGCGTATCAATGCCCGGGTGAGTGGCGGCGATCTCGCGCTCGAA
>JBDNAO010000266.1:0-10502 GCA_039768375.1 Desulfobacterales bacterium
CCTGCCGGCGCCGGTCGGCGGCACCATCAAGGCCGTCAATTTTGCGAGCGGCGATTCGGTGCAGAAGAACGACGTGCTGGCGGTCATCGGCTGAATTACCGTTAATGATTGGTCGTTTATCCGATGGGTCCCACCATGGCGGGCATCTCCGCGGGTTATCCTACCGAGACGGATTTGATCTTCGTCGCGGCGAAAACCCTTGTGTGGTTTTGCCCATCAAAAAAATTTCTCATTCACAAAAGGATTCAACCATGCCAGTCGAAATACAAACCATTGAGCCGTTGGCGTTTTTTCAGGGCCTGAGCTATATTGAACTGGAGCAGTTTGCATCTTTGCTGAAACCAAGGAGCGTTAAAAAAGGAGAGGTACTTCTGCGCCAGGGAACTCCTGCCATGACGTTCTTCATCATCTTGTCCGGAACATTTACGGTCTCATTGGAAAAAGGGCGCGCATACACCCTCGACAAGAAGGGAACGGTTATCGGCTGGTCGACCGTCATTGCCCCTTTCGAATATACAGGCACCGCAATGGCCGAAACAGATGGAGAGGTTCTGTCCATTTCGAGTAACGATTTCTTCCAACTGATCCAGAACAACAATGCGCTCGGCAAAAAGATCATTGCAAAAATCGACAAGATCGCTTCGGAACGCAGGGCGTTGAATTCAAAAGAAAAAAGTTAAACGAATCAAGGAGGTGTGCATTGTACGGTCTCGAAGCCATATCCGCTCAAAACGGCTGGGCCATGGCAGTTGCCGGGGCGCTGATCGTCATATCGGGTCTGACGGTTTTATCCCTCGTGATCTCGCAGCTGCATAAAATAGCCGCTTTCCTGGAAAAGGGGGTAGAAAAGCGTTCACAGAAAAGACAGGCGGTTAAAACTGCGCCGAAAGAAGCCGTTGTCCCCAAACCGCCCGCCTTCGACACCGATGAGGCCCAATCGCGCTTGAAGCCGCTGGTCGCCGAACTCGGAGAATCGTTCGAGCTCACGAATCTCTATGAACTGGCCAACAGTGGCGAGCTGCCGCACGTGCATCTGTCGATCCGAAGCCTGCGGGAATCCGGGGTCATTGTTCCGGCCGGAGACGGCCGGTTCGTTTGGCGGGACTGATGCCGTAGTTTTCCGGGACGGCCTATCAAACAGACGCATAAGAAGGAAGAGGTGCCATGGACCTGCTCATCCAATTTTTAACCAACACCGGCTACTACCTGGTGGACTTCCGCAACATCATCATGCTGCTGGTCGGGTCGCTTTTTCTCTACCTGGCCATTGCCAAGGAATACGAACCCTTGCTGCTCCTGCCGATCGGCTTCGGCGTGCTGGTGGGCAACATTCCGTTTTTCAAAGGCTTCGGCCTCGGAATCTACGAACCCAACAGCGTGCTGCATTACCTGTACTTTGGGGTTACCACCGGTGTCTATCCCTCGATCGTGTTTCTGGGGCTGGGGGCCATGACCGACTTTTCCTCTCTGCTGGCGATGCCACGGTTGATGCTCCTGGGGGCTGCAGCCCAAATGGGAATTTACTTCACGTTGCTCAGCGCTTTGGCCCTTGGTTTTCTGCCCAGAGAAGCCGGTTCGATTGCCATCATCGGCGGGGCCGACGGTCCAACCTCGATCTTTCTGACCGCCAAACTGGCACCCCATCTGATCGGACCGATCGCGATTGCGGCGTATTCCTACATGGCCCTGATCCCAATCATTCAGCCGCCGATCATGCGCTTGCTGACGACCCAGAAAGAACGCCGGATCCACATGCCGGATATGCGCGAGGTGTCACGGACGGAAAAACTGCTCTTCCCCGCCGCCGGTCTGCTACTGTGCTGCTTTCTGGCCCCGGCCTCGATCCCGCTTTTGGGCCCGTTTTTTTTCGGCAACCTCATGAAGGAATCCGGTGTGGTCGACCGTCTGGCTCAGACCGCCCGCACGGCGATCATCGACACCGCCACCATCTTTCTGGGTTTCACCGTCGGCGCCAGCACCCAGGCCGACGTCTTTCTGACCCCAAAAGCGGTGGGCATCTTCTTCCTGGGCGCAGTCGCCTTCAGCATCGCCACGGCATCCGGCGTGCTCTTCGGCAAGATCATGAATCTTTTCATGAAGCAAAAAATCAATCCCCTTCTGGGGGCGGCCGGCGTGTCCGCCGTGCCTGGCTCCGCCCGTGAGGTCCACCAGGTGGGTCTCAAATCGGACCCGACCAACTATCTTCTGATGCATGCCATGGCCTGCAACTCCTCCGGGGTGATCGGATCCGCCATTTGCGCCGGAATTTTGTGGAGTTTCTTAGTGTAACCCGTTTTCATTCTCATTGGAATACAGCGTTTGCGGATAATTCAATAATGGGCAACCAGAGAGGAGTTTTTTTATGGACAAGAAAGTGACCGTATAGAGAAGATTATCCAGATCACCCTCACCGACGACGAGCAGAAGGTCCTTCAGAAATCGGTCGATGCCGTAAAGGAACTGGTAGAGGCGTTGAAGAAACTGAAATAGGACCAGAAAATATGGCAACATTATAAACCAATGGCAATAAAACAAACCATAATTATATTTCGTTTATTATTAAGTTGTTAATACTAATATCGCGATAAATTGGAACGTTTTATTTCCACTTTATAATAGATCTGTGGCGCCCCGTCCGTGTTTGAAAGCTCAAAATTACCGTTTATTTCAAAGGGGATTCGATACCGCTCGGTTGGATCGTATTAGATTTTTAATACAATTTCATAATGTTACGCTCTTCAGCTGAATTGAACCGTTTCTTGTTCTTCCTCGATTCGATTCCATTTTCTTCCTCAAGCAATATTTGGCAGGCTCTTTGCTTTATATGGTTTTAACCGTCCACCCCATCTAGCGAGAGTATTTCTCGCAACCAACCGTCATAAAAAAAGGAGGAGGCAAAATGAAAGTCGGAATTTTAAAAGAAATCAAGACAGAGGAAAATCGTGTGTGTATGACGCCGGCCGGTGTCGAGGTCATGATCGCCAATGGCCACAAGTTGCTGGTAGAAAAGGGTGCCGGCAGCGGCAGCGGTTTCGAAGATGCGGCCTATATCAAAGCCGGTGCCGAGATGGTCGCAACAGCCCGCGAAATATTTGAAAGATCCGACATGGTGATGCACGTGAAAGAACCACTGCCGCCCGAGTACGACCTGATCCGGGAAGGTCAGATTGTCTTTACCTACCTGCATCTGGCAGCGGCAGAAGAACTGACCAAGGCCCTTATCAAAAGTAAAGGTGTCTGTATTGCATATGAAACCATTCAGAAGCCGGACCTCTCCTTGCCGTTGCTGACCCCGATGAGCGAGGTGGCCGGAAGAATGGCGATCCAGCAGGGGGCCAAGTACCTGGAAATGGCCCAGGGCGGTCACGGGGTCTTGCTGGGGGGCGTGCCGGGAGTGGATCCGGGCAATGTCGTGGTGATCGGCGGCGGCATCGTCGGCATCAACGCGGCCAAGATGGCCTGCGGTTTGGGTGCCAAGGTGTATATCCTCGACATGAACCTCGACCGCTTGCGGTACTTGAGCGATGTGATGCCGGCCAATTGCTTCGGCTTGTTTTCCAGCCCGGCGACTCTCCGGGAACTCATCCAGAGGGCCGATGTCGTCGTCGGCGCCGTGCTGATCCCAGGCACCAAGGCGCCCAAGTTGATTACCCGCGAGATGCTCAAAACCATGAAACCAGGCTCTGTCCTGGTGGATGTCGCCATCGACCAGGGCGGCTGCTTCGAAACCTCGAAAGCCACGACCCACGGCGATCCGATTTATGTGGTCGACGGCGTGGTGCATTACTGTGTGGCCAATATGCCCGGGGCGGTACCGCGAACCTCGACCATGGCCTTGACCAATGCCACCCTGCCGTATGCGGTCGAGATTGCCAACAAAGGCTGGAAAAAATCCATGCAAGAGAGCAACGAAATAAAGCTGGGTGCCAATGTCGTCAACGGGAAGATCACCTATAAAGCCGTGGCCGATGCTTTCGGTCTCGATTACACCCCCATCGATGAGCTGTTGTAGAATGACGCGTCAGTCAATGTCATTAACTTAAGGCTAAAAATCCCCCCTTTTGGGAAAGGGGGGCCAGGGAGGATTTTTTGTCACCGTTTGAAAATTCCCCTCAATCCCCCTTTTTCAAAGGCATTCCTTAGCTGAATGGTATTGACGTGTAAGTTGCGGTATGCCGGTTTGCTGAATCACACGTCATCCGGCACGTAATAATACCCGTCTTTGAACGCGTTAACGGGTCGTCTTCTCTTTGAGAGACCCACAAACGGATTCTTTTTTCAACAAAGGATACGAGCCATGATTGTAGGAATACCAAAAGAAATCAAGGCGGATGAGAATCGCGTCGCCATGACGCCGGCCGGCGTGGAGATCATGAAGCAAAACCGGCATATGGTTTTGATCGAAAAGCAGGCCGGTAAACCCAGCGGGTTCGAGGATGCCGATTATGAACACGCCGGAGCGGAGGTCGTGGCGTCATCCAAAGACATATTTAACCGATCTGAAATGATTTTGCGCGTCAAGGAGCCGCAGACTTCCGAATTTGACGACCTCAAGGAAGACCAGATCTATTTTTCGTATCTTCACCTGGCGGCATCGGAAAAATTGGCCCACACGCTGATTGAAACCGGCTCGATCAACATCGCCTATGAAACGATCCAAAAGGACGACGGGTCTCTGCCGCTGCTCAAGCCGATGAGCGAGGTCGCCGGACCGATGGCCATCCAAGAGGGGGCCAAGTATCTGGAAATGGCGCAGGGCGGCCACGGCGTTCTGCTCGGCGGGGTTCCCGGTGTCGATCCGGCCACGGTGGTTATTCTCGGCGGCGGAGTGGTTGGCGGCAATGCCGCCAAAATGGCCTCCGGCCTGGGTGCCAACGTCTATGTTCTCGACATCGATTTGGAGCGGCTGCGGTATTTGAGCGATGTGATGCCCGCAAACTGTTTTATCGTTAAGTCGAGTCCGGCGGCCATCCGCGATCTGATCACCAAGGCGGACCTGATGGTGGGTGCGGCGCTGGTGCCCGGAGCCAGGACCCCTGTCCTGGTGACCCGCGACATGCTCAAAACCATGAAAAAAGGCACGGTGCTGGTGGACGTCGCCATCGATCAGGGCGGATGCTTCGAAACCTCCGAAGAAACGACCCATCAGCAACCGACGTACATTATAGACACCATCGTCCATTATGCCGTCAGCAATATGCCCGGGGCGGTGCCCCGAACATCGTCGCTGGCCTTGACCAATGCCACCCTGCCTTATGTTCTTGAAATTGCCGACAAAGGCTGGAAAAAAGCCCTGCAGGAAAACAGCGCTATCAAACGAGGGGCCAACGTGGTCAAGGGCAACGTCACTTTTAAAGGCGTTGCCGATGCACTCGATCTCAGATTTACCCCGGTTGATGACCTCATCTGATCTGAATCCTGTTCTGAGAAAAACACCATCAACGCCCTTGGCCGGTGGGAGCACATTTGAAGCTGCTTCCACCTCGCAACACCCAGCAAGGCGAATACCACTTTGAGAGAGGAGGTCTCATGAACCGGCTATCTCGATTTATTATGATTGTCATGCTGATGGCACTCATATCTTCGGCAGCACTGGCAGAGGGACTGAAGGTGGGCACCCTCTTTGACAACAGCGGTGCCTTAAAAGATTGGGGGCCCAGACATCAGAATGCGGCCGAATTGGCGGCCCAACAAATGGCGGCGGCCGGCTTTACCATCGAATTCTTCCACGAGGACAGCCAAACCGCAGCCGAAGCCGCCCAAAAAGCGGCCCGGAAACTGATCGCCACCGACAAGGTACCGGTGATTATCGGCTCTTCCTCCAGCGGGGTGATCGTGCCCGTGGCAGAATCTGTCACCAGCCCCGAAAACGTCCTCATGATTTCCCCGGGGGCGACGTCTCCGTTTATCACGGATCTGCCGCAAGACAAGGAAAAGGATTTTCTGTTCCGCACCTGCCCCTCGGATGCGCTCCAGGGGGCCGTGCTGGGCCGGCTGGCGGCCGGTCTGTATAAAACCGCCTCGGTCATGTACGTGAACAACGCTTACGGCCAGGGGCTGGCGGATCAGTTCAGAAGAACCTTTGTCAAGCACGGTGGTACCGTTTACACGATGATACCCCACGGCGAGGCGGTGGCCACATCTTATGCGGCCGACCTGCGCAACGCCTACGCCAGGATGTATTCCACCAGGCCTTTCCGTTCGGGGAGATCCGATGTGCTGTGTGCCTTCAGCTATCCGGAGCATGCCAAAGTCTATATCAAGGAAGCCCTTGATATTTATAATGCGAAACATTTTCTCTTCTGCGACGGGACGAAATCCGAGGAATTGGCTGCTGCGGTCGGTCCGGAAAAACTCGAGGGGATGATGGGCACGGCACCCGGGGCCCCGGCAGGAGAAGCTCTTTTGAAATTCAACGCCGATTACACGGCCCGATTCGGAGAACTTCCCAAGAGCCCTTTTATCGCCAACGCCTATGATGCGACGGCCCTGATCGGTCTGGCGGCTGTCGCTGCCGAAGCAAAAGGCCTCGAACCGACATCTAAGAATATCCGGGATCATCTCCGTGAGGTGGCCAACCCACCGGGCGCCTTCATCGGGCCCGGCGAATTCGAAAAAGCCTTTGCGGAGCTCAAGGCCGGCAAACCGATCAACTACGAAGGGGCTTCGGGGTCGGTCGACTTCGATGCCAACGGCGATGTACTGGCCCCCATAGAGATATGGCGGTTTGCCAACGGCAAAATCGTGACCTATCGGATGGAATACCATGTCGAGAAAGAGTAAAAAAAGCTCTTTTCAAATACTTTAGCAGGGAGAAAGAACATGAACGGTTTATTAAGCTCCATAGAAAATACAGTCGGCCAGGTCGGGGCATTTGCCTGGGGCCCGCCCATGCTGATATTTCTCGTCGGTACCGGGTTCTATTTGACGATTGTTCTGAGGGGCCTGCAGTTCAGAAAGATATGGTACGCCCTTTGGCTGGCGCTGGTCAAACGGAAGGAAGACACCGACGAGCCGGGTGACATTACGCACTTTCAGGCCTTGATGACCGCTTTGTCTGCAACCGTCGGGACCGGCAATATTGCCGGCGTGGCCACGGCCATTGCCGCCGGCGGGCCGGGAGCCTTGTTTTGGATGTGGATCACCGGTCTGGTGGGCATGGCCACCAAATATTCGGAAGCGGTTTTGGCCGTCAAATACCGGATCAAGGACGAAAAGGGCGACATGAGCGGCGGCCCCATGTACTACATCTCCCGGGGGCTGGGCTGGAAGTGGCTGGGTTTCATTTTTGCCCTTTTTGCCTCCGTGGCCGCCTTTGGGATCGGTAACATGGTCCAGTCAAACTCGGTGGCCGATGCCGTCAACGCCACCTTCCACGTGCCGTTCTGGGTCACAGGTGTCGTGCTGATGATCTTCACCGCCCTGGTCATTCTCGGCGGCATCAAGAGCATCGGCAAGGTCACCGGCGTGGTGGTGCCGATCATGATCGTCTTTTACATGGCCGGCGCCTTGATCATCCTGGTTCTCAACATTGCCGGCATTCCCGCGGCGCTTGCCCTGGTCGTCAAGCAGGCCTTTACGCCCACGGCGGCTTCGGGCGGGTTCTTAGGGGCCAGCGTGATGATGGGCATCCGCATGGGGGTTGCGCGCGGGGTGTTTTCCAACGAATCCGGTTTGGGGAGTGCGCCGATCGCCGCCGCCGCCGCCCAGACCAAACATCCGGTCACCCAGGCCCTGGTGTCCATGACCCAGACCTTTATCGATACGATTGTCGTGTGCACCATGACGGGCCTGGTGTTGATCCTCACCGGCGCCTGGGACAGCGGCAAAACCGGGGCGGAATTGTCCTCTTTTGCCTTTCAAAGCGGTATGCCCGGGGGCCACTATATCGTTACCATCGGCTTGATTATGTTTGCCTATTCCACCATTTTGGGCTGGTGTTATTACGGTGAAAAGTCTATTGAATACATCTTGGGGGAAAAGGCAGTCAAACCGTATCGCTACGCATTTGTGCTGGTGGTGGGTTTAGGTGCGGTCGCCAAGCTGGATTTCGTGTGGTCGCTATCGGATACCTTTAATGGATTGATGGCCATTCCGAACTTGATCGGACTCCTGGCCCTTTCACCGGTCATTTACCGTGAGACGCGCGGATATTTTTCAGCGTCGGGCGGGGGCGAAGCGCCCGTTCAGGTGCAGCCGGAAGACTGACCGCAGCCGTCATATTTCTAAAAAAAGGGGGCCGGTCCATGCGGACCGGCCCTGCTAGATCCATAGTCCTGTGTAAATAAATTCATGATCGAATTTATGAATCGATGGACTTAGCCAACGTCATCTTCGGGAACAGAATAACATCTTCATGGAACAGGAGGAAGCATTATGGCGGCAGAAATGAAAACCATTGACGGCAATACGGCGGCGGCCCATGTGGCCTATGCCATGAGCGACGTGGCGACCCTTTACCCGATTACGCCATCCACCCCTATGGGCGAAATAGCCGACGAATGGGCGGCCGGTGGGCGCAAGAACATCTACGGCCAGACTTTGTTCGTGCGCCAACTTCAATCGGAAGCCGGTGCGGCCGGCGCCATGCACGGCAGCCTGGCGGCCGGGGCGCTGACCTGTTCTTTTACCGCATCCCAGGGGCTTCTGTTGATGATCCCCAACATGTATAAAATGTCCGGAGAGCTTCTGCCCGGTGTGTTGCATGTTTCGGCCCGCGCCGTTGCCGCCCATGCGCTTTCCATTTTCGGCGACCACCAGGATGTCATGGCGGTCCGCCAGACCGGCTTTGCCATGCTCGCATCGGCATCGGTGCAGGAAGTCATGGACTTGGGGCTGGTGGCGCATCTTTGCGCTATCGAAGGCCGGGTTCCCTTTCTGCATTTCTTCGACGGATTCCGCACCTCGCATGAGATCCAGAAGATCGAAATGATCGCCTACGACGATATGGCCGGTTTGGTGAACCGGGAAGCCGTGGCCGAATTCCGTGCCAGGGGCGCCAACCCGGAAAGGCCGGAACTAAGGGGCACGGCCCAGAACCCGGATATCTATTTCCAGGGACGCGAAGCCGTCAACCCGTATTACGCAAAAGTGCCCGCCATTGTCGGACAATACTTGCAGAAGGTGGGCGATCTGACCGGCCGAAGGTACAAGCTCTTTGATTATGTCGGGGACCCCCAGGCGGAGCGTGTCATCATTTCGATGGGGTCATCGTGTGAAACCATCGAAGAGGTGGTCAATTATCTGGCCGCCAGGGGCGAAAAGGTGGGCCTGGTGAAGGTTCGCCTGTATCGTCCCTTTATTTCCGAGCATCTTTTTGCCGCCATACCGGAATCGGCGGAAGTTATAACGGTGCTGGATCGCACCAAAGAGCCGGGCGCTGTGGGGGACCCGCTCTACCTGGACGTATGCGCCGCCTATGTCGAAAGTAAAAAAAAGATGCCGCGGATTCTAAACGGCCGTTATGGTCTCGGTTCCAAAGAATTTAATCCCGGCATGGTCAAAGCGGTCTTTGACAATATGACCGCGGAGGCCTCTAAAAATCATTTTTCGGTGGGAATTGATGACGATGTGACGCACACCTCGCTGGCCGTCACCGAAGGCTTCGATGTGGCCCCGGAGGGCACGGTCCAGTGCAAATTCTGGGGGCTGGGCGCCGACGGAACCGTAGGGGCCAACAAAAGCGCGATCAAAATCATCGGCGACAACACCGACATGTTTGCCCAAGCCTATTTTGCCTACGACTCCAAGAAATCCGGCGGGGTCACCATGTCGCATCTGCGCTTTGGCAAAACCCCGATCCGCTCGACGTATCTCATCGATGCGGCCGACTACATCGCCTGCCACAAAGACAGCTATGTCACTATCTATGACGTTCTGGAAGGCATCAAAGCCGGCGGAACCTTCCTGCTTAATTCTCCTTGGAGCCTGGCCGATATGGAAGAAAAACTTCCGGCTGCGATGCGGCGCACCATCGCTGCCAAGAAGCTTAAATTCTACAATATCGATGCGGTTGCCATCGCCGGCGAAGTCGGCCTGGGGGGTCGGATCAACATGATTATGCAGACCGCTTTTTTCAAACTGGCCAACGTTATCCCGGTCGAAGACGCCATCGCCTATCTCAAAGATCAGATCAAAAAGATGTTCGGCAGAAAGGGGGATGCGATCGTCAATATGAACATCGCCGCCGTGGACAAAACCCTGGATAACCTGTTGGAAATCAAATACCCCGCCCCCTGGGCCGAGGCTCCGGATCAGCCCGGACCGGCCGAAGGCGAGCCGGAGTTTGTTAATAAAGTACTGCGCCCCATGGTGGCCCAGCAGGGCGACAAGCTGCCGGTGAGTGCCTTTGCACCGGATGGAATCTTCCCGGTGGCCACGACCCAGTACGAAAAACGGGGGGTTGCCTTTCTGGTTCCGGAATGGGTCATGGACAACTGCATCCAGTGCAACCAGTGCGCCATGGTCTGTCCGCATGCCACCATCCGCCCCCTGCTGTTGAC
>JBDNAO010000267.1:0-2734 GCA_039768375.1 Desulfobacterales bacterium
AAAGCCGCACGCCGGTAAATATAGGGAATCAACCCTATTGCGACAACGGGGAGAGGGTGGCTACGGCCTCCCTCTTACCCTCTATTTTTAATTAACCCGTCATATGAAACTAGCCAAGGGCAAAGTTTCTTTTTTGATTAAACTGGCCGCTTTTCAGGCCAGCGGCTGTCCTGAACCCTGAACCTTTGAACCCTGAACCTGAAACCGATCACTTTATGCTCATACTTCAGATCAACAAACCATCAGCAACGAGTGACGAAACCCCTCATCGAGTGAGTTTATCCAATCGATGAGGGGTTGAGCTTGCAGAAGGAGACCACACGATGCGTGAAGCGGTAATTGTCAGTGCGGTACGCACGGCCCTGGGTAGTTTCAACGGATCATTGGGAAGCATCGGCGCCACTCAGCTCGGTGCAATCGTCATCGACGCGGCGATTGGGCGGGCCGGAATTCCCAAAGAAGAAGTCAACGAGGTCATGATGGGGCAAGTGCTGCCGTGCGGGTACGGTCAGAACCCCGCCAAGCAGGCGGCGGTCAAGGCCGGCTTGCCCTGGGCTGCCGAGTGTATCACAATCAACAAGGTCTGTGGATCAGCCCTGAAAACGGTCATGCTTGCGGCCCAAGCCGTAGAGGTAGGGGATGCGGACGTAGTGGTGGCCGGCGGCATGGAGAGCATGAGTCTCGCCCCTTATTACCTTGAAAAAGCACGTTTCGGTTACCGTATGGGTCCGGGCCAGCTGCAGGACCACATGGTCCACGACGGCCTCTGGGATATTGTCAACGATTTTCACATGGGCGTATCCAACGAACTTTGTTCCACAAAGTACGATATCAACCGCGAAGACCAGGACCGCTACGCAGCTGAATCCTACCGCCGGACCCTGGCGGCCATATCAGCGGGAAGATTCAAAGATGAAATCGTACCGGTGGAGATCCCGCGCCCCAAGGGAGAGCCGGTCATCTTCGAAGAAGACGAGTGCCCACGGGAATCCTCCTACGAACTTCTCGCTCAGATGAAACCGGCCTTCCAGAAGGGCGGAGTCGGCACGGCCGGCAATGCCTCGATCATCAGCGACGGTGCCGCAGCGGTGGTCGTCATGGCTCGGGAGAAAGCCGAGGCGCTGGGCTGTCGCATCATGGCGACCATCGGCGCGCAGGCATCGGCCGGCATCGACATGAAGTACGTCCTGGTAGCGCCGATTTGGGCCATCCCCAAGTGCCTCGCAAAAGAAGGCATCAGCAAAGAGGAAGTCGACCTGTACGAGATCAACGAGGCCTTCAGCGGCTCGACCGTCGCCGTCCTGCGGCAGCTCGACCTGGACCCCTCGATCGTCAATGTCAACGGCGGCAGCGTGGCCCTGGGCCACCCGATCGGCGCCAGCGGCTGCCGGGTGCTGGTAACCCTGCTGCACGAAATGATCAGGCGGGGCAGCAAGACCGGACTCGCCTCCCTTTGCCTGGGAGGCGGAGAGGCGGTAGCGATGATCGTCAAAAGATAAAAATCGGGTTTCCCGGGTTGCGAGTTACGCGTTATTCCGAAACCGGCAACCCGCAACTCGTAACCCGTGCAATCCGCAACCCGTGACGTGCGACACTTGTCGCTTACCGGAATCGAATCAAGGGGGGTAATATGACTATCCAGACACTCGGTGTCATCGGCGCTGGACAAATGGGAAGCGGCATCGCTCAGGTGGCGGCCGTAAGTGGACTCGAGGTCCTTTTGAACGATATCAAACCGGAATATGTCCAACGCGGTCTGGCATCCATCGACAGAATTCTGGTGCGCAATGTCGAAAAGGGCAAACTGGGCGCCGAAGAAAAAGCGGCCGTTTTGAAGAGAATTAAAACCAGTGTCGACCTGAAAGACATGGCCGCCGCGGATTTTGTCGTAGAAGCGGCCACGGAAAACGAACCGTTGAAATTTCAAATTTTTAGGAGCCTGGACCAATGTTGCCAGCCCCACGTCGTCTTGGCAACCAACACCTCATCTATTCCCATCGGCCGTATCGCCTCACAAACCGGCCGCCCGGAAAAGGTCATCGGCATGCACTTCATGAACCCGGTGCCGCTGATGAAGCTGGTGGAAGTCATCCGGGGCATCGCCACCTCGGATGAGACCTTCAAGCTCACCTGGGACCTGGCCTTAACATTCGACAAGACGCCGGCCGAGTCAAACGACTATCCCGGATTTATCGCCAATCGCATCCTGATGCCGATGATCAACGAGGCGGTGTACTGCCTGTTTCACGGGGTGGGAACCCGTGAAGACATCGACACGGTGATGAAGCTCGGCATGAACCACCCGATGGGCCCGCTGGCCTTGGCCGACTTGGTCGGACTGGACACATGTCTAGCCATTATGGAGACGCTCTACAAGGGTTTTTGCGATTCAAAATACCGCCCCTGCCCCCTGCTGCGGAAATATGTCGCGGCCGGCTGGCTTGGCCGCAAGAGCGGGAAGGGATTCTACGATTACACCACCTGACGGTTTTTCCGTTAGCCGGTCGGCCCGTTTTACCGGCCGGATTTTACTATTGCGGTGAACTTTGTGCAGCAAAATGACCAAAAAGTCCGGTCCAAAACCGGAGGAAGTGCGATGGCATTTGCCTTGAATGACGAGCAGTTGATGATCCAGGCAATGGTGCGGGAATTTGCCCGCAAGGTCCTGGCCGTCACCGCGGCCGAACGTGATCGCACCAAGGCATTTCCGGCCGAAAACCTAAAAAAAATGGGC
>JBDNAO010000268.1:0-5840 GCA_039768375.1 Desulfobacterales bacterium
GAAAATTCTTCCGCCCTATTTCTTCCGCGCCTTTTCCTTCAAAGCCGCGTGAGCGGCGGCCAACCGTGCGATCGGCACCCGGAACGGCGAGCAGGACACATACGTCAAGCCGAGTTCATGACACACCTGGATCGACTTCGGGTCGCCCCCGTGCTCTCCGCAGATGCCGCACTCTAAATCCGGTTTAACGCTGCGTCCCTTCTGAACGGCAATGGCCATCAGAGCCCCGACCCCATCCCGATCGATGGTGGCAAAGGGATTGTCGGGCAGTATGTCCTGTTCCATATACTCGATCAAGAATCCGGCTTCGGCATCGTCGCGGGAAATACCGAATGTCGTCTGGGTCAAATCATTGGTGCCGAATGAGAAGAATTCAGCCTGACCGGCGATCTGATCGGCCGTCAGCGCCGCGCGTGGAATTTCGATCATCGTTCCAAACTTGTAATCGACTTCGACCCCCTGCTCGGTCATCACTTTGCGGGCTTCAGCTTCCAGGATGCCGCGCTGCACCGTGAGTTCGTTCACGTGGCTGGTGAGGGGAATCATCACCTCCGGATGGACTTCGATGCCTTCCCTGGCCACCTCGCAGGCCGCTTCGAACACGGCCCGCACCTGCATGGAGGTCAATTCGGGTATATGGATTCCCAGGCGGACGCCGCGCAAGCCGAGCATCGGATTGGCCTCCCGGAGACTCTCGACGCGCTTGAGAATCGCTTCTTTGGTTCTCACTTGCTCCAGCAAGTCGTCGATCTGCGCCAACGTGTCCGCGTGCTGCAGACGGATTTTCAGATCGGTCAACTCGTCCATCAACTCGATGTGGTTGGGCAGAAACTCGTGCAGCGGCGGATCGATCAACCGCAGAATGACCGGCAGGCCGTCCATGGCCCGAAAGATTCCGGCAAAGTCTTCTCTTTGATAGGGCAGCAAGGCATCGAGGGCCTCTTTTTGGTCCATGTATCGATCCGATGTGATCATCTTTTGGATCAGGGGCAGGCGATCGGACTCGAAAAACATATGTTCGGTGCGACAAAGGCCGATGCCCTCGGCACCGTAGTCACGGGCACGTTCGGCGTCACGGGGATAGTCGGCGTTGGCCCAAACGCCCAGGCGACGGAAATCGTCGGCCCATGCCAGCAGTTTCAGCAAACTGGGATCTTTGATGTCCGGCACCGAGGTGGCGATCTTACCGAGGAAGACCTCACCTGAAGACCCGTCGACCGAAATCCAGTCGCCTTCATGGACGATCTTTTCGTCGACGATCAACAAGCGTTTGGTGAGGTCGATATTCAGCTTGGAAACGCCGACCACCGCCGGTTTGCCGAACTGCCGGGCCACGAGGGCGGCGTGGCTGGTTCGGCCGCCGCGGCTGGTCAAAATGCCTTCGGCGGCCAGCATGCCGTGCACGTCGTCCGGCTTGGTTTCCGGCCGCACCATGATGACTGCCTGGCCGTCTTTTTTAGACCACGTTTCCGCCAGGTCGGCGTCGAAGGCCACAACGCCGCAAGCCGCACCGGGCGATACATTGAGCCCGTGGGCGAGATATTTGCCTTCATCACGGGCGGTCTGCGTGGCTTTAAGGTCGAACTGGGGGTGCATGAAAAAATCCACCTGCTCCGGCGTTACGCGCAGCACGGCCTCCTCGCGATTGATCAACCCTTCCTCGACCATGTCGACGGCAATCCGCACCGCTGCCTGGGCGGTGCGTTTTCCATCGCGCGTCTGCAGCATCCAGAGTTTCCCATGCTCGATGGTAAACTCGACATCCTGCATTTCGCGATAGTGTTTTTCGAGCTTGCGGGTGATCTCTTCAAATTGACTATAAGCCGCCGGCATTTCGGTTTTGAGTTCCTTCAGGTCTTTGGTCAGCCGGATGCCGGCTACCACGTCTTCTCCCTGGGCATTGGTCAGGTAGTCGCCTTCGAGCTGATTGTCACCGGTGGAACCGTTGCGGGTCATGGCCACACCGGTGGCGCTGTCATCGCCCATGTTGCCGAACACCATGGTCACGATGCTGACGGCCGTTCCCAGATCGTGCGCGATGCCGGCCGCATTGCGATAATCCACGGCGCGCTTGCCGTTCCAGCTTTTGAAAACTGCCTCGGTGGCCAGCTTCAACTGTTCGTATGGATCGTTCGGGAAGCTGTGATGAGTTTGATGCCGGTAGATCTCCCTGAACTCCCGGGTGACGGTTTGCCACTGTTCGGCGGTGAGTTCCGCATCGGTTTTCACTCCGGCGTGCCTGCGGGCGGCGGTGAGCACTTGCTCGAAGAGTTCGTCGGGCAATCCCATCACCACGCTGCCGAACATCTGGACCAACCGGCGGTAGGCATCGTAGACAAACCGCTCGTCACCGGTCAGGACGACCATACCCTTGGCGGTTTCGTCGTTGAGACCGATATTGAGAACTGTGTCCATCATACCGGGCATGGAAAATTTCGCTCCGGAGCGGCAGGATATCAGCAGGGGATTATTTGCATCGCCGAATTTTTTCCCGGTTGCGGCCTCGATCCGTTGCAGCGCCTCGATCTCCTGCTTCCACATGCCTTGCGGCAGCGTCCCGCCGCCGTCCAGATAGGCGATACACGCTTCGGTCGTGACCGTGAATCCCGGTGGAACCGGTATCTCCAGCCGCGCCATTTCAGCCAGGTTGGCCCCTTTGCCGCCTAAGAGACCACGCACCTTGCCCCAGTCTCCGTCGACATATTTCTGGGCCTGATCGATTTCGTCAAACAGATAAACCCACTTTTTTGTCATGATCAGCCTCGCCTCCCGATAAAAAACGATTTCAACTCATTGAAAATTCGACCGAACAGGTTCAATTGCCAAATGATGTCAATTAATGTGGAATGAAAATATTTGTCAATAATTAGTTCGTGCCCATCCATAAATGGCTCTTTTCCGCAATTCCTTGACAAATGCGGATCGGTTCTCATATGACAGGTCATCCATCTGACGGTTTAGCGTAATTGTGATCGAAAAATTTTGTTGCAGACAAGGAGAGGATGATGAAAGAGGTTGTGATTGCTGCGGCCTGCCGCACGGCCATCGGCGCATTCGGAGGGTCGCTGCGCGACAGCCACGCCGCGCGAATCGCTTGTGTGACGATGCAGGAAGCCATCAAGCGGGCGGGCATCGAGTCGTCCCAGATCGATGACATCCGCTACGGCTGCTGCATGGAGCCGTCCGATTCCCTCAATGTCACGCGCGTCGCCGCGCTGCTGGCCGGTATTCCGGACACGGTTCCGGCCGTGACCATCAACCGGGTGTGCATCTCCGGAATGGAGGCGGTTGTCTCCGGCATGGCCATGATTCAGGCCGAGATGGCGGATATCGTTTTGGCCGGCGGTGTCGAGCACATGTCGGGTGTGCCCTACGAGGTACCGGCCGCGCGTTGGGGATGTCGACTGCAGGACCAGCTGTTTGTCGATGCCATGATGCGTGCCCTGCACTGCGGCTCGCACATCATTCCGCATCCGGAAGACGGTCCGGTGGATGCCGATCAACCCCCGCTGAGTTTTTTCAAGGGTAAACCTTACATCATGGGCCACACGGCCGAGTTTGTCGCCCAGCACCTGGACATCAGCCGCGAGGAAATGGACGAGGTCGCTCTGCGGAGTCAGAACAACGCCGAGCGGGCGAACCGTGACGGCTCCTTCGAAGCCGAAATCGTGCCGATGCAGCTGCCGCAGAAAAAGGGCGCACCGATCGTCTTTGAGCACGATGAGCATTTCCGGCCGGGTCTGACCATGGCGGACCTGAAAAAGCTGCCCCCCGCGTTCGTGCCCAAGATCGGCAAGGTGACGGCCGGCAACTCCAGCGGCATCAACGACGGGTCGGCCGGGCTGGTGATCCTCTCGGCTGAAAAGGCCGGGGATCTCAACCTTCGGCCTCTGGCCAAGATTCGGGCCGTGGGCCGGGGCGCTTGCCACCCGTCGGTCATGGGACTCTCTCCCGTGCCGGCCGTAAAGGACCTGTTTCGCCGGAGCGGTTTGAAGATCTCGGATTTTGAACTGGTAGAGGTCAATGAGGCCTTTGCCGCCCAGTACATCGCTTGTGAACGGGAGCTCGGCTTGAAGCGCGAGATCACCAATGTCAACGGCTCGGGTATCGGTCTGGGCCACCCGGTCGGTGCGACCGGTGCCAGGATCATGGTGACCCTTATACATGCCCTGCAGCAGCACGGCAAGAGTCTCGGTCTGGCAACCCTGTGTGGCGGCGGAGGGGTGTCGATGGCCTGTGCCGTCGAAATGATGTAGGCCGCTTGCGGCGGCCGGTTGAGTTGGTTGAGCCGGTTTAGCCCGTTGAGCTTGCAAGAACGGTTGAGTCAGTTGGCTCATTGGACCATTTAGTCAGTTCCTGCACTCGATTATGCAACCGGATTAATCGGCCAACCGACTCAACCGATCAGGTGCACTTTTCTACACCGTCGTGGGATCCTGCCTCGGATTATCGGCGACCCGTGACCTGACCTTTTCGATCGGAAATTCGACCTGTGACAGACACGCCTCTCATCTGGGCTGAAATCGATCTTGATGCTGTTGCTGCAAATGTCCGCGAGCTGCGGCGGGTCACCAGGCCCGAAGCGCGCCTGCTGGTGGCGGTCAAGGCCAACGCCTACGGTCACGGACTGGTGGAGGTTGCGCGCCAGGCACTGGAGAGCGGCGCCGATGCCCTTGGGGTGGCCCGGATGCCCGAGGCCCTTGCGCTGCGGGATGCCGGTATCGATGCGCCGGTTCTGGTTTTCGGATTTACGCCGCCCTCCGATGTCGAAGCCCTCGTCCGACACGATCTCATCCAGACTGTTTATGCATTGAAGACTGCCAGAGCCTATGCCGAACTGATCGGGAAAAGCGGCGGGCGCCTCAAAGTCCATTTGAAGGTCGACACCGGCATGGGACGGTTGGGTATTCTGCCGGACTCCCGCCGGTATGTCGAACCGGGGATGGACATCTCGGATCACGCCGTTCGGACGGTGCTCGACATCGCCGGCCTGCACGAATTGATGCTGGAAGGAATCTTTACCCATTTCGCCAGTTCTGACAGTGCCGACAAACGCTTTGCGGAAGAACAGTTCGATATCTTCATGGCGTTTTTAGACCAACTGAAGCGCTCCGGTCTCGAATTCGAAGTCCGGCACGCCGCCAACAGCGGCGCCATCATCGACATGCCCCACACGCACCTGGACATGGTTCGGGCCGGCGTGTCCCTCTACGGACTGTATCCCTCCGGCGAAGTCGACATGAGCAGAATCGATCTTACGCCCGTCATGACGCTGAAGGCCCGGATCGCCCACCTGAAAAAGGTTCCCGCCGGATTTCCCGTCAGCTACGGCATGACCCACACGACCCAAGCGCCGACAACTGTCGCCACCGTGCCTGTCGGATACGCCGACGGTTTCAACCGACGGTTATCCAACCGGGGGCATATGCTGGTCCGCGGCCAAAAGGCGCCGATCATCGGCCGGGTCTGCATGGATTTAACCATGATCGACGTGGGTCACATTCCCGGTGCCGCCGTGGAGGACGAGGTGGTAATCCTCGGCCGCCAGGCGAACGAAGCGATCACCGCCGACGAACTTGCCGACCTGCTGGACACCATCAACTACGAAATCACATCCGCCATAACCGCTCGGGTGCCGCGGGTTTACCTGAAGAGGTAACCCCGAATGCGAATTTACCGCTGCTTGCGGTGGTCGCATTTTGAGGCATGCAGGTATTCATTTCATAAAGTATATTCAAGCTTCAATTGGAAGCCGGGGCATTAGAAGTCGATCTGCCACTTGGCGCCGGCGTAGAACAGGCTGCCATTATCGGTATCCGGCGCAATAATGGGCGGAATAC
>JBDNAO010000037.1:0-6842 GCA_039768375.1 Desulfobacterales bacterium
ACCGCTTTGGCAATCGCTCCTTTGGCTAGGGGACGCTCATAATCGCTGATTCCCTTGGGTGAGATACCTTCGGCCGTGCCGAAGTAACTCAGTAGTTTTTTATTCGCATCATAGAGATTGATGCTGAATCGATCATACGGGACGGTTTTTTTTATTTCGCTTGCCAGCGCATTGAAAAGGTCCACCCGGTTGGTATGTTTCACGATCGCATTGTTGATCTCGATGAGCAGCCGGTAACGGGTTGCCGCACTCCACGTCATCATGTACTCTCCCTGAAAGTTTCGCCCAATATTGGGCGAAACTTTCCACGCCGATTGAAGTGTAAATTGAACCTGTAGAGATATAAAAAAACAATATATCAGTATGTTATCGTTATATAGATACAGTATATTCGCGGGCATTACAAGGTGTTTGCCCAATAATCGGCATAGCGCCCAATAATCGGCGTAATTTCGGGAAGGAGAACGGAATAGATTTAAAGCAAATAAATGATATTATTACTATATTTATCTATAATCATCATTGGCATGCCCGTTGCTTTAGTATTGATCCAATTAACGGTTCGATGTCATCCTCACTTATTACCCTTCAAAGCTAACCCAGAAACCACGGAAATGCCCCTATGCCCGACATCGTCATCACCGAATTCATGGATGCGAAGGCTGTGGAAAAAACAGCCAAAAACTATGACGTACACTTCGATTCTCAGCTCGTTGACAAGCCGGATGAACTGAAAACGATGCTTTCCGACACCCGGGGGCTGGTCGTCCGCAATCGAACCCGTGTTGATGCTGAATTACTTCAGGCAGCGCCCAATTTAAAAGTGATCGGGCGTTTGGGGGTCGGCCTGGATAATATCGATTTAAAAGCCTGTGAAGCCCGCGGTGTGACGGTCTGCCCGGCAACGGGCGCCAACGATGCCGCCGTCGCCGAATGGGTGATCGCAGCGGCGATGGTCCTGCTGCGCGGTGCGTTTCTCTCGACGGCCCAAATGTTGAACGGCGGGTGGCCCCGCACAGAGGCAATGGGACACGAAACCGCGGGAAAAACCCTAGGATTGATCGGGTTCGGCCGGATTGCGCGTCATACCGCCCGGCTCGCCCAAGCGGTGGGAATGAACGTCGTCGCCTATGACCCCTTTGTCTCAGCAAATGACAATTGTTGGAAGAAAATCACCAGAATCGATGAATTGTTCGCGTTGCTCCGAACAGCCGACATTGTCAGCCTGCACGTCCCTCTCGATGAGTCCACCCGGCACCTGCTCGATGATGAAGCCATCGCTCAAATGAAAAAAGGTGCCATTTTGGTGAACGCCTCACGCGGCGGGGTATTGGACGAAAACGCACTGGTCGCCGCAATGAAATCGGGTCGACTTCGGGGGGCCGCCTTGGATGTGTTTGAGAATGAACCTCTCACGGCTTCCTCGGCGGCTAAGTTCGCTGAATTGCCTAATCTTGTACTCACTCCCCATATTGGCGGTGTGACCATCGAATCCAACCAGCGTGTCAGTCAAGTTACCATGGATAACGTCCGGCGGGTTCTGGAGGCTTCCAAATGACGGAGAAGAGGTTAACTCTCGCAGAAGCACATAGAATATGCGTGGACGCGCTTTGCACCCACAACACCAGCGACAGCAATGCAGCTCTCGTGGCCAAGGCATTGGTTGCCGCCGAAGCGGACGGATTGAGAGGCCACGGCCTATCGAGACTTCCTTCATACTGCTCTCAGGCGGCCAGTGGAAAAGTCAACGGGCAGGCGCAACCGACATCGACCCGGGTGGCCGATGCCGCCCTCAGGATCGATGCCCGAAATGGCTTTGCCTATCCCGCCTTGGCCCTTGCCGTGGATGAACTCGTCGTCATGACGCCGAAATCCGGCATCTCTGTCGCAGCGGTATCAAACTCGCACCACTGTGGTGCGGCCGGATATCACGTGGAGGCCTTGGCCCAAAAGGGCTTGATCGGGCTGCTGTTTGCCAATACGCCCAAAGCTATAGCGCCTTGGGGCGGCGGTCAGGGTGTCTTCGGAACCAACCCCATTGCCTTTGCCGCGCCACGGAACGGCCACAACCCGTTGGTCATCGATCTTTCTCTCAGCAAAGTGGCACGGGGCAAAATAATGGTCGCCGAACAGGAGGCTAAGCCCATCCCGGCAGGTTGGGCCCTGGATGACCACGGTAAGCCCACCACTGACCCGAAGGCCGCTATGGCCGGCACCATGCTGCCGATGGGTGGCGCCAAAGGAGCTGCATTGGTTCTCATGGTGGAGGTTTTTGCCGCCGCCCTGACCGCCGCCCATTTCGGCTTCGAAGCCAGTTCCTTTTTTACCGCCGAAGGTGAACCGCCCGGTGTGGGTCAACTCCTGATCGCTATTGCGCCAATGCCCCTGTCAGGAGATGCATTTGACGAGCGCCTGGAAATTCTTCTGACCGCCATTTTGAAGCAGGAAAATACCCGCCTTCCCGGTGATCGGCGTCTTCGATTGCGCCAAGCAGCCCAGAAAAAGGGAATTGTGATCACAGAACAGCAATACGACCAGTTGGTCGCTCTTGGCCACAGCGCCTGAAACGTCAATGATAGACACCGTAACATGCGAATAAATAATCCCGCTCAAATTGTTCAACCAACAAAACGTAAGGAGGCTCAACAATGATTCAATTTTTAGTTCACGAAGCGGCTGACTCGGTTGGCGTGGCCACCGTGGATATCAAGGCCGGAGAGACAGCCTCGGGTCTGTTCATGGACTCCCAAAAAGGCATCGAGATCAAGGCCCTCGACGATATCCCGTTGGGGCACAAACTCGCTCTGAATGATCATGCCGAAGGGGGGAATGTCATCAAGTACGGCGAGGATATCGGTAAGGTGGTTGCAAACATCAAAAAGGGCGGCCACGTACACATCCAGAACCTTAAAACCAAGAGGTGGTAAAAATGAGCAATTTAGGAACCGTCTGGGGATACAGACGTGAAAACGGTCGTGTGGGTATTCGCAACCATGTATTGATTTTACCGTTGGATGACCTTTCCAACTCGGCCTGTGAAAAAGTCGCTTACGGCGTCAAGGGCACCAAGGCGATTCCGCATGCCTATGGCCGGCTGCAGTTCGGCGAAGATCTGCAGTTGTTTTTCCGCACCATGATCGGCACGGGAGCCAACCCCAATGTGGCGGCCGTGGTCGTTATCGGCATCGAGCCGGAATGGACCAACATCATTGTGGACGGCATCGCCGAAACCGGAAAACCGGTCACCGGTTTTTCCATCGAGCGCCAAGGCGATTACAAAACAGTGGAAATGGCGTGCTGGAAAGCCTACGAGTACATGCAGTGGGCCAGCGAACTCAAACGTGAAGAAGTGGATTTAAGCGAAATCTGGGTTTCCACCAAATGCGGTGAAAGCGATACCACCAGCGGCCTGGCCAGCAATCCTACCGTCGGCAACGCCTTCGACAAACTTGTCGGCGCCGGCGCCACCTGCTCATTTGGTGAGACCAGTGAGATCACCGGTGCCGAGGCGGTCTGCAAACAACGCGCAGCCACCCCGGAGGCCGGTGAGCAGTTCATGGCGATCTTCAACAAGTATCAGGAGATGATTGACCGTTATAAAACGGACGACCTTTCAGGCAGCCAGCCAACAAAAGGCAACATCCGTGGCGGCCTTACCACCATAGAAGAGAAGGCCTTTGGCAACCTTCAGAAAATCGGCAAGAAAAGCAATTTCGTGGGGTGTCTGGACAAGGCGGAAACACCGTCCGGTTCCGGCCTGTGGTTCATGGACACGAGCTCGGCGGCAGCTGAAGCGGTTACCCTGTGGGCGGCGGCGGGTTTTGTGGCCCACTTCTTCCCTACGGGACAGGGCAACATCATCGGCAACCCCATCGAACCGACCATCAAACTTTCGGCGAATCCGCTAACCTGCTCCACCATGAAAGAGCACATCGACTATGACTGCTCCGCCATACTTCGCGGCGAACTGACGCTGGATCAGTCCGGCGATGGTCTTTTGGAATTATTGAAGCGTACGTGCAACGGCCGTCTCACGGCCCAGGAACTGCTTGGCCATGAAGAATTTGTTTTAACCAAACTGTATGAAAGTGCCTAAAAAAGAGGGCCCTTTCGGGGGCCCCTCTTTTGAGTTGCTACGTTTAGGAAACGGTTGTCGAGAAGCCCCAAAGAGAAGGCGCTATCAAATACAGATAGGTACTATCGGCGCCGGTGCCCTGGGCGGCGGATAAGCCCGCAATCTGACGCTATCCTGCAAAAAGGATCCGCCGCTGGATCTGGAAAAGAAGACTGAAATCCTTTCTACCAAATGACTCAATAAAGACTAAGCCATACAAAAGGGTTAAACGTTATGGAGAATGGAAAAAACAAAATACAACATTCCGCGCATGCGACACCACCGGCGGGCAAGGGAATGTTGCGGATATCACTTTTCCTGTTTTTACTTTTTTTTGCCAATCTGTTGATCGGCAAAGGGAATATCTCCTTTCATTGGGGGTTGCCGCATTTGGAGAGTGTGGCAGAATTTCTATTGCTCGGTGCGGCTTCGACAACGCTGATTTGGGCCGCGTTGAAACGCGAGGCTGGCGAAATTGAAAGTACCGATACAAATTCAAAGGAGGCATAACATGACGGATCAGATGAATGAACAACAAGAATTGAAATCTGCAGAGCGGCGGCGTTTCATGGAAGTCAGCGCCAAGCTTGGTTTTACCGCAGCGACATTGGCGCTTTTTAGTGGTGTGATCCATTCGCCGGAAGCCTCGGCTCAAGTCGCCAAAGAAGAAAATGAACGTAAAAAAGCCGCCAAGTACACAATGAATATTGCCACCGCATACATTCTGGGGGCCTCCCGCAGCTATCCCATCATGCAACTGGATATGAAAGAGAATGTTCAGAATACAACCAACGGCATGATCTACGTAAAATTGGCCCCCGGCGGCCAGCTGGGCGCCGGCAGCGCGCTTGCACAGAAAGTGCAGGCCGGCACGATTCAGGCCGCCCAGCATTCGATTTCCAACTTCGCACCTTACGCACCGGTGGTGGATCTGATCAATATTCCCTATTGGTGCGGTGAAAATCAGCCATTCGTCAATCTGGTCAACTCCGATGCCTGGAAAAAAGAAGTCGATCCCAAGGTGGCCGAAAAAGGCTTCAAGGTTCTCTGGTATGTCTGTATTGATCCGCGGGTAGTGGCGATTCGCAGAGGGATGGAAGGCCCCATCAAAACGCCGGCTCAGATGAAGGGCGTTAAATTCCGCGTACCCGGTTCAAAGATTCTGGCCCAGTTCTACCAGTTATTGGGTGCCAATCCGACGCCCATCGCTTGGGGTGAAACATCCAGCGCCATCAAGCAGGGCGTTGCGGATGCTCTGGATCCCTCGGTGGAGGCACTCTATGTTTTCGGATTTAAGGATGCCTTGAGTTGGGTCACTTTCAACGGTGCGGTGCCGGACAGCCAGGTTTACTCCTGCAACCTGGAATGGTTCAACAGTCTGCCCAAAAAGGTGCAAGAAGGGATCGAGTTTGCCAGCGAAATCACCATGCGTCAGAACCTGGCCAAGGTTCCGGCGGCGCGCGCCTATGCCATGGCGGAACTGAGCAAATCCGGTGTGCAATTTTACATACCCACAGCGGAAGAAAAGAAAATGTGGGTAGCCGCGGCCGGGGCCCAGCTGCCCGCATGGGATGCGTTCAAGAAAGAGCTGGCCGGTGACTTGAAGGTCTTTGATAGACTCCAAGAAGCCGCCAATACCAAAGGTCGGTACTACGTGCATGACGTATAGACACGCAGAAAGGGTGCCGGATGCATCTTTGATGCTGCCGGCACCTGATACGCGTCAGACTGGAGGAAACAATATTTATGTCGGCAAACAAATTTTTCAAGAAACTGGATGCTAACGGCGAACGGTGGCTGTTGCTGCCTCTCTACGCACTCATCGTCATCACCATTTTTGTAGAGGTGTTTCGCCGTTTTGTGCTGAGCTACTCCTCGATCTGGGCCGAAGAAATCGCCCGCTATGCGTTTATTTACGTCTCCTGGATCGGCGCTTCGGCCGCCATCAAGAATCGGGCGCACATCCGCATCGATGTCATTTTACCTTTTGTCGGCGAGCGCACCCGGGGCATCTTGATGATTGTCGGTGATTTGGTAACCATTCTTTTGGCAGTTGTCGCCTTTTGGTGGTCCCTGGAGACGGTCCTCACCTCCATCAAGTTCGGTTCCGTCACTCATGGTCTCAGGATCAGTCAGGCCTGGTTTTTGGCCGCGGTTCCCTTAGGCTTCGCCATGATGTTTTTCCGTTTGGTACAGTCGATCATCCGCGATGCCGGAGATGTCCGCGCAGGACGGCCCATTTATCGCGGTAAAAAACTATTTGATTAGGAGGAGAAATGCTTCAGCAGTATTTAATCCAACAACAGGACATCACTTTGGGATGGCAATTCTTTGTTCCTTTGGTGGTGATGGTCGTCTTGATCCTTCTGGCCGTTCGTATTTGGGTCGTCGTGGGGCTTGGCGCCCTGACCATGCTCTATTTTACTGACGTACTTCCGCTAACGCTGTTGGGCGAAGCGCTTTTCGACGGCATCGATTCGTTTGCCCTTATCGCGGTACCGCTTTTTATTCTCACCGGCGACGTGCTGGTGCGGTCCGGCCTTTCAACCAAACTGTTGGATGTTGCCGAAGCCACCATGGGGGCGCGTCGCTCGGGATTGGGGACTTCCACGGTATTGGGGTGCGGTTTTTTCGCCTGCATCAGCGGTTCCGATGCCGCCGATGCCGCCGCCATCAGCCGTATTACCATCGACCGGTTGGTGGACAAGGGCTATCCGCGACCCTACGC
>JBDNAO010000269.1:0-9316 GCA_039768375.1 Desulfobacterales bacterium
CCGTTCAGCAGCTTCTGAATGCCGTCCTGGCGCAGCGACAACATATTCATTTCCAGCGCTCTTTTTTTAATCACGTTTGAATCATAGCTTTTCAGGATCAAGGATCTTAATTCTTCATTCAGCACCATGATTTCGAATATCGCATTGCGCCCCTTGTACCCGGTATGAAAACAGTTTTCGCATCCCCTGGCCCGATATACCCGCCGATCTCTGTAACGCTCCGGGTCCATACCGATGCTCTTAAAGGCCAGGTCGTCGGGTCGGTAGGCTTCCTTGCAATCGTTGCAGAGGGTGCGGAGCAGCCGCTGGGCGATGACCGCAATCAGAGAGGACGAAATCAGGAATGGCTCGACACCGATATCCACCAATCGGGTAATCGCGCTGGCCGAATCGTTGGTGTGGAGAGTGGAGAAGACCAGGTGGCCGGTAAGCGCCGACTGAACGGCAATATCGGCGGTTTCCTTGTCCCGGATTTCGCCGATGAGAACGACATCCGGGTCCTGGCGGACGATGGAGCGCAGCCCCCGGGCAAAGGTCAGATCGATCTTGGGGTTGACCTGGATCTGGCTGATGCCCTTGATCTGGTACTCGACCGGATCCTCGATCGTGATGATGTTGATGTCCGGCTTGTTGATCGTGGTCAGAATCGCATAAAGCGTGGTGGTTTTACCGCTTCCGGTCGGCCCGGTGTTCAGGATGATCCCATTCGGGCTTTGGACCAACTCTTTCAGCACCGCCAAGCGGTCGGGAGACAGTCCAATTTCCGGGAGATCGAAGACCGCACTGGTTTTATTCAGGAGCCGGAGCACCACGCGCTCTCCAAACGATGTCGGAATGGTGGATACGCGCACATCGATGTCCTGGGCGCCGATTTTGATGTCCAACCGGCCGTCTTGGGGCAGCCGCTTCTCGGCAATGTTCAACTTGGCCATGACCTTGATGCGTGAGATCAGGGCCGCTTGAATCCACTTGGGCGGAGTCAGCAGATCGTAGAGAATGCCGTCGATGCGATAGCGGACTTTGAAGCTGTCCTGGTAGGGTTCGATATGAATGTCGCTGGCGCGGGCCTTGATCGATTGGGAAAGGATATGGTTCACCAGCTTTATGATTGGCGCATCGCTGGTGTCATCCAGCAGGTCGGCGGTGTCTTCGAGTTCACTGATGATGTTGCTTCCATCCTCCTCCAGCCCCTGGACGAGCTCCTCGGCCGTGCCCTGGCTGAGGTCGTAGGAGATGTTGACGGCGGATAGGATGGCTTCTTTGGTCGAAAGCACCACGTCATATTCTTTCAGCCCGAGTGTGCGCACCAGATCGTCGAGCGGCTGAAAACTGGACGGGTCGTTCATGGCGATAACATACTTGGAATGCGGTGTCAGCGCCTCTTCGAGATCTTTCTCCTCCGGCGGCACCTTGTCATCGTTTTGGGTCTCCTGGACGTTGATGACCAGCGGGACCATGAGGTATTTCTTCAGAAACTGGATCGGGATGCTGCGGGTGAAGGCGAAGTCGATGTTGTCGAGCGGCAGATCGAACCAGACCGGCAGGTCGTAGAGAAAGCTCATCGCTTCGAGCAGCTGTCTTTCCGAGAGGATATTTCGGGTGACCAGGATGTCGCCGAGGCGGCCGCCCTTTTCTTTCTTGACCAGCAGGGCCTCTTCGAAGCGCGCCTCGGAAATCCCGAAGCTGTTTTCCAGGATGTGGAACAGTCTGTTCTCCATCGGCTTTCTTTTATCTTAATTATTTATTTCGGTTGGGGTCATTCGCCTGGGAATGCCAAACAGTTTAATATTTCCTTCTTGGATCTGGGGCTGGGCCTCTTCGCCTTGGCCGCCGCGCAGGCTGTCCATCGTTGTTTTCTTTTGACCGTATACGTCAGCGGCTTCGGACGGCTTGTTGATAACGTGCGGGGACAGAAAGATGAAAAGGTTGTTCCTCTGCTGCGATTCGCTCTTAACTTTAAAAAGCCATCCGAGGACCGGGATATCGCCCAACAGGGGAACCTTGAATTCCCTAACGGCGGTGATATCTTCGATCAGTCCGCCGATGACGATGGTACTTTTGTCGTCCACGATAACGGTGGTGTCGATCGTGCGCTTGAGCGTGGTGGGGCGGAAATCCACCGTCGATTCCAGGGCGCTGACCTCGAGACCGATGGTGAGCCGCACGAGCCTCTCGATGCTGATGTGCGGGGTGATTTTTAAAATCGTGCCGACGTCGCGGTATTCGAAAGAGTTGAAGGTTTGATTGTCGGTGGTGGATGATTGCGTCTGGAAAGGGATGTTCTTGCCGACGTTGATCTTGGCTTCCTCGTTTTCGGTGGTCAGAATCTGCGGCGTCTGCAGGATTCTGACATCCCTGTCCTCCTTGAACGCCTGCACCAGGGCGGTCAGGTTGTTGAACTGTATGCCCGCAATCTCTATCGCTTCAGTAAATACGCCGAATGAAAACCCCGTCGGTAGTATGCCCTGGGTCAAGGGAGGAATGGCCGATGGGTCATTCAAAAACCCGCCGCCCACGGCGGCGGATTTGTTGCCGATATTGGTTGAGCCGGCCGCGGTCCATTCCGTTCCGAAGCTGAAATCTTTCTGAGCGTTGACCTCCATGACAACGGCTTCGATGTAAACCATCGGTCGCGGTATGTCGAGTTTCTTGATGACTTCCTCCACCACCGTATAATCGTCGCTGCTGGCTGTGATCACAAGGCTGTTGGTGGCCTTGTCGGCCGTGATGTTCACCTTTCCCGCGAGCAGCGGTGCGCCGGCTGCACCGGCGGCGGCCTTTCCCTTGGTTTGGGTGCCCTCCTTGCTCGGCAGGTTCTGCAGCACTTTGGCAATTTCTTCCGCGTCGGCATATTCGAGGTAGTAGACCCGTATTTTTTCCTTTCCCCGCGGTGTTTCGCGATCGAGAAAGTCGATCAACTGCCTGACCCGGGCCATCTCCACTTCACTGGCCAGCACGATCACCGTATTGGTGCGTTCGTCGGCAACAAATTTGGTGGTGTCACGGCTAGTGGTTGTTCTCTTCTTGGGCGCACGCCTGGTCTGAAAAAGGGCCGTCAGCGTTTCGACCATTTTGGCACTGTCGGCATGCTGAAGGGGGATGACCGATATTTCCCGGCCGACACCGATCACATCGATTTCTTTCAGAATTTTAATCAACCGTTGGATATTCGACAGCACGTCGGTAATGATCAACGTGTTGGTCGGGTCGTAGGCAACAATGAGACTGGTTTTGGACACCATGGGAGTGAAAAGTCTTTTGATTTCAGTGGCATTAGCATAAGTCAGGGGGATCAACTGGGTGACGAGCTGGTCTTGTGGCGTTACCGGCTTGGTGCTGGTGCGGGTCGGAATATCACTCGTGCGGGCTTCCGGGGAGGGAAGTATCTTGGTCGCCTTCCCCGCCTGAACGGTGCTGAAACCATTGACCTCCAGCACCGACTCGAACACCTTGTAAGCCTCTGCGACCGATATTTTGGTTGGTGAAATGATGGTTACATTGCCCCTGACACGCTGGTCGACGATGAAGTTTTTGCCGGTCAGTTCGCTGATGAACTTTATGAAAACGTTGATGTCGACGTTGTTGAAGTCGATGGTGACGAAGCGGTCCTGCGAATCGCCTGTGTTGGAAGCCGCGGTCGCTCGGGTCGGGGTGATGCCTGCGGCTATGATGAGCAGCACGAGCATACAGCAGCCGATGATTTTCAGATTGGTCGTCGTTGGTCTCATTTTTCTAAGGGTCGCCTGTTTGCTGTTTTGTTACAGGTTGTGTTCGAACGCCTCGCCCGCGAGGTCTACTTGCGGCTGCGAATTCGGAATATCCGTCTCAGCAGCCGGTTCACCGCGAGCCTCGGTTGAATCACCGGGTGTCGAACGTCTCTGCCAGCAAGACTGCATCTACGGTTCCGGCCTGCTTACCGGTTTTGGATATCGACAGCCCTTTTACCCGTACCAGATTGTTCGACGTCTCTATTCTGTAAAGGTAAGAGGTCAACTGTTTCATGGTGATGTTCTGAAGCTTGGTTTCTACGACCGACAGGTTATACGGCGTGTTTTCGAGGGTCGTTTTCGACGGCTTCATGTAAGCGATGCGGTCCTTGAGCCCGACTTGTCCGGCCAGGGTGTCGAGGAAGGAAAACAGCGTAAATCCACTGCTCCTGCCTGCCATTCTGCCTCTTTCGGAGTCGGCAATTTTCTTGGTGCCTTCGTAGTCTGCTTTTAGAACCAGCATTTCTTTCAGGGTCTGGGTTTGAACCTCGATCTGCCGGTTCAGCTGCTGTCTCTTGTCAACCAAAGGAAAAATGATGACCTGCATCAGGATCACGACGGCGATCAGGGCGCCGGCAATCCAGACGGCGTATTTCTCACGCTTGGTAATCGTAAACGGCAGCAATTTCAATATTTTTTTCATCTCAAACGGATAGCCTGCTTAAATTCAAAGCCTTTAATACCCTATTTTCAATCGAAACTTAATCCGATTGCTCGAATTCTCTTTGGTGGTCGACACAATTGTGACCGTTTTGAAGGCCTTGCTCTGCTCGAGCCTGTTTTTAATGGCATCGACGGAATTAAACGTGTCGGAGTCGCCGTTGATGACCACATTGTCCTCCCCGATAACGGTGCGGGTAAATTTTACGTCGATGTCGTCCGGGATGTTTTTGCTGATTTCATTCAATATGTCGATGGTCAGCATGTTTACCAGCCCGCCCGTCGGATTCAGGGAAACCTTGCGCACCTCCTCGATATTAACCCGCATCTGCTGCAGGGGATTGACGATTTTCTTCACATCCGGAAAAGTCGATTGGAAGATGGAGGTGATGCGGCTGTTGAGCGCGTTCAGCTGTTTGTTTTTATAGTAATAGTCGATTGAAACGGTCAGCAGCCACATCATAAGCAGGCCGGCCGCCAAACCGCCGGAAACCATAATGTTTTTTTTGTATTCGGCCCAGCGTTTTTTGATCGCAAAGGGACCTTTTCTAAAATTCAGCCCCTTGATACCAATGACCTCTATCAATGCCAGGGCGAGGGCATTGTTCATTTGGTGGGGTTTCCAGGAATCAGCCGGTATCACCCTTATCCTGGCTTGCGTGTCTCTGACTAGATCGGTGCGTTCCGTCTCTACGTTCAGCAATCGCGCCAGCGACGCTTCGAAACCATTTTCACCCAGCGCCGGTCCGGTGACAAAGATCTTCTCCGGCCTAAATGGGCGGTCACCGCTCTCCTCTAATGCATACAGGGTTCGCTGGATGCTTTGCCCAAGCATGTCGGCGTGCGACTCGTAGGCCCGGTCGGCCGGCAGGGCCCGCACCATCGAGAGCTGTCCCGAAATAATGACGAAAATCGTACTGCTGCCGCTTCTGACATCCACAATAAGGGCGTTTTCGGGGAGGTCGCCCAACCGCGCCAGGCAGAGTGCCGACGGGTAACCGCTGACCGTCACGATCTCCGGATTGATATGATGGGTGCCCAACAGGGCCAAGATGGATTTGAGGCCGGAAATATTGCAGGCGGCTGCGATAACATCCGTTTGTTCACCCTGTCCGTCGAGTTTTATCGGATGAAACTCAATAACGACCTCATCTAATGGAAAGGGGAGCATCGGTTCGAGTTCAAACGGTAAAATTTGCTTGATTTTATTAACCTGTTTGAAAGGCACCCGCAGATTTCTGAAAGACACGTGGTCGGCGGGTATCGAAACAATGCACACGCAGCCCTCGACCGGCATTTCCTGGACCAGCGTATTGAGAGCCGCGGCCAGGGGGGCGTCGCCCTCCTCCGGAAACGGAATATAGGTGTAGGCCTCCACCCGGCTTTCTTTTAAGCCGCTGTTGACCAACACCGCTGCAAGGGCCTTGTTTTGAATGTCGAGACCCAGTATTCTTTTGCCCATCGTCTTCCTTCCGGCAAGGTGTGGTCGCCTGCCGGTTATTCAAGGTGAGGCACTAATGATTGCTAACAAATTAAATATTCAAAAATCTATTATACCATCAAGTTTGTTCCCAACTCAAGACGCGGCAGTGTATCCGGCCGGTTTCGGATTCGGTCTCTCTGTGCACGATCACCATCGCCGCGAGGCTGACCCCGTTGAGGCTTGCCGCCGCCTCGATCCTGAAGAGATCGCTCTGATTGGTGATAAGGCTGCTGTCAAGATCGATATCCCCGGCTCCGGGGACCTGTTTATACCAGTTGCTGCCCGAAAGATCGTGGTTGAAGGTGTCGCTTGTTTTTGCGAGGCGAAATTCGCTGATCGCTAGCGACAGAGCCTGGTTCTCCTCCGGCAATAGCGCCATGAGAACAGGTATCTCCGCGGTGTTGATGTTGATTTTGCCGTCGAAAGTGAAATTGCCGCCCTCATCGGTCATACCGTCGACCGTCAAATAACCCGACAGGCCCGGCAATTCATCTGTACCATAAAACATCTCCGGTGTGATCCCCTTTACCTGTAATAGTTCATTTATGTGGGTGAGGGGACCGTTTCTGATGGATATGGGCGGGTCCAGATCACGATAATAGTCGGACTCGGCCCCGCTCAAGCCGGTGATGGCATCGTCATCGCCGGCATCGAGCCAGTCCTTCAGGGAATTGATGACCGTATTCACCGGATCGGTCTCATCCGGATGTTCGTATGCCAGGAAGACCATTCTGAGAAGGCGTTCCCAAAGCTGGCGCTGTTTCACATTGAATTCGCGGCTTTCGGGAAATTTCACCAGGGCATTGACCTGGATGCGGCTGCGCTCATCGCTGATCTTAACCTCCAGCTTGCCATCCTTGAACGGAATGGCTTCCAGCATGCTGTTGACCTTTTCGGGGTCGGCCCAATCCTCCTGAATCGAGTCGGCGGTCGTGTTTTTTTTGTCATCAACCAGCATGGCCATGGCCGCATTGACACCGGATACCACCATTTCCGCCAGCCGGTGGCGGTCACGGACGGCCGCACTGGAGAATATCGTGGCACGGGCTTGCCGGTTGAGTTCCACGGTGGCAGCGACCAGCAGCGTGATGACCGCCAAGGTGATCAAAAGGGCCATGCCCCTTTTGTTGTTTATCGGCCCTAATCTGTTCAGCTTATACAACATTCGATTTATACTAAAGACTCGCTGTCGTGGCATCAACCGGCCAGTTTAAGAGCTTGTCGGTACTGGGGAAACAGGATCGTCGTCTCGAATGTGTGAAAATTTTCTTCCGAGCCGATCTCAAGCCGGATGCGAACCGCTCGCGGTGTGGCATAGCCGACATCGTCCGAATCTGAATCCCAGGTCTCTTTTTCATCGTTTTCCGCATCGATATAGGTGAACGTCAAGGACTTCACGTTTTCGCACAAAATCGGATCGCCGCTCAAATTGTCGCGTGGTTCGGAAAAATCGAGTCGGTCCGAACGCCGCAACACCCTGGTGCCGTCGCGATCGGTTGTAACGTAATAAATGATTTCTGCGACGCCGTCGCGCTGGTCCTGTTGCAGCGGCAGGTGGGCCATGGCGGTGAACCGCAGTTGGCCGAAATCCTCACCCCCCGCATTGGATAGCTTCCCCACCAGGCGGTACAAATCCAGTTCTTCATCTTCCGTTGGCGGCTTGTAGACCGGTGATTGGAGGAAATAAGCCGACGAGAGATCGATCGACATGCGGTTCAGACAATCTTTTGCCATTTCATAGGTTGTCTTGCTCTCTTCGATCATTCCGATCTTTCCGAACACGAAATTGAAAGAGCCGAATACGGTCGTGATGACGACCGCGAAGATGAATATGGCAATGAGGATTTCGAGCAGGGTGAAGCCAGGTATTGCGACCCGGTTTTCTTTGAGTGTCCGCAGCCTGTATCGCTGGAGCCGAAGCTCATCACTTATGAATGGATTGGGGGAGATCATGAGCGTTTGGTCGAACCGTTTATGTCGGACATGTCCTTTGATTCCATATTAGAAGTGGTTGTCGTGTCACTTCGATATGAAACGGTAAGTGCGGAGGTTGTAAACCATCTCATCCTGGTTGAATAACACTTTTATGTCGATTCTTTTCAGCTTTTCCACGGCGCCTTTTAATTGCTCTGCGCCGGTCTTGAGTTGATCACTGCCGATTTCGTCGATTTCGACCTCCCACGAGTAATCGGGAAAATCTTCGCCGAAATCTCCGGTTCCCTGGGCCAGTTCCTGAGCGGAGCTCAGTTCGATATCAACCAACTTGTTTTGTGCCAGCAGCGGCGCCACCGTGTAAAAGCGGGCCCCGATTATCATCATCAACGTCTGGGAGTGCAACCGGTAGACGGCCGTCAGAACGATCGCGATAATGGAAACCGCCACCATCATCTCGATAAGGGTAAAGCCACGTTGCCGGGCGACCGAAGCTCGGCGCCGACGATAAGCTATCCGACATGTCGAGAACCCGTCGGGTAGTATCGCTTTATTCCTCAAAGCCGGTATAGGCATCATACAGCTTGACGTTCGATAGAAACGGTTCAATTTGAAACGAGAATCGCGCGTCGCTGTCGGCCATGTGAATGATGGCCCGGTCCGAGTAGCCTTTCGCGAAAAAAAGGATATCGGCCCGGCCGGATTCTACTTTCTGATCTCCCGGATATTCGACATCGAGCACCTTCAGATCCTCGTCGAGTTTAAAAGCATTTTTTTCGGCTTTTTCTTTGCTCTCATCCGACATGTCGTCGCTCGTGACCCACAATTGCTTCGAATCGATCCCGACATGCAGCGTGTACGTTTTTTGGTCCCGAACGGCGCGCCCCTTCAGATCCTGAACCTTCAGAATGACCCAGCGCTTGGTTTTGCGGGTCTGGTCGGTCAATGGCGAGTCCGGCAGTCGCGGAACGGCAACCAGCAGCATGATGCTGATGAGCAGGATCACGACGGCGATCTCGATCAACGTAAAACCGTGTCCGGCGCCGGAAAATGACTTCGCCAGCATTCTGGATCGAAGAATACGGGATTTGCGTTTCGGCAAGAAAAGGTGCATGAATTCCGGCCTGCAGACACAGGGGGGATCGAGCGATTACTCGATCTCCCAGCTGTTGATATCCTTGTTCTCGTCTTCGCCGCCCGGCACACCGTCTGCACCGTAAGAAGTGATGTCATAGTCACTTTGAATCCCGGGTGCCAGGTAGATAAACTCATTGCCCCACGGATCTTTCGGGACTTTGCCTTTCTCAAGGTAACCGCCTTTTCGCCAGTTCTGCGAAACATTTTCTACATCCGGTTCTTCTACCAGGGCCTGCAGGCCTTGTTCCGTGGTCGGGTAGACGCCGTTGTCCAATTTGTAAAGTTTCAGGGCGGTTTCGAGGCCCTCGATCTGAACCCTGGTTTGCACCTCCTTGGC
>JBDNAO010000270.1:0-4446 GCA_039768375.1 Desulfobacterales bacterium
CTGCCTTTTTCCGTCAGCGAAAAGAGGATCATCAGAAACGTAAAGGTTCTTTTTGAATGGAAGTCGCGATCGTCGATCCAAAACCAGAAATTTTTGAATCTGACGGCAACAAACGCGTGCTGCGGCGCATCGATGGTGCTGTGAATCTTGATGAGCTGCCCGATCTTTTCATTCCCGCTCGCATCAGCCGCCATTGTAGGGATCGTTCGTCCTTCTTTCACGTGCTGGGCGGGCACATCGATCTGTATGGCCAGTTCGACCATGATTTGCATCATTGATCGGGTCAGCATTGCCAGCTCCCTATCCGTCTCGGGAATGTTGCCGTAGGTTACCGTGAGCTCATCTCCATTCGGTTTCAGTCCCAACAGCCGCCTGACTTCGCTGAGCGAGGCCGCGATTTCCGCTGACATGTTTTTTTGGTGGAAAAACATGACCGTGGTTTCCTTCTGGCCCTCGCCTTTGACAATGCGCATCCCCACGGCACCTGATTTCTGTATGTCTCGGAGAAGGACAATCACACGATAAAACTCGGAATCACCCAACCGGGCGCTTGCCCCACCCACCTTACGACTGCGAAGACCGTTGATGGCATCCACAGTAATGGGAAATATTATGTCCACCGGCCAGCCGGTTTGCATGAGAAACAGTATCGATTTGGGCGGGATGGGGGTCATAAAACTTTCGTTAAATTTGGAACCGGTAATGGGAGCGTACGTAATAGTGGGCCGATCGGTGAATTTGCCTGCCGTACCCAATTAAAAAAAATCCCCCTGCACAGCGCTTTTGGAGGAAACCGTGCCGCCAAGGTCGACCGACCCCTCGAGCGTGTAACCACTGACCACTGAGGCCACCTCCACGAACAGCGGCATATCTGCATAGCGTAATTTAACAATATTAAGGAGCGTCTGCTCTTTCCAGGAGTCGGCAATGGCCGTATTGTAATCGAAACGGTCACGGGTGACGGTTTTGGGTCCGATATGCGAACAACTGACGAGCAGTACCAAGACAATGGTGGTGCATAAGTGGCCGTATTTCATGGTCGTTTCTCCTCCGCAATTATGGAACGATAACCGGGAAGCGTGAACGTTGGACGGCTCAGGACAAGTGAAAGTATAGATGTCCTCAACTTGTCCATGGTTAATTACAGCCGGTCGCAGGCTCCCCTTGCCTGCTGTCGGGACCTATGGACATGCTGCAGACATCGGCTCCATCGGCCGGCAGACCCTTGCCGGCCAGCCTGAGTAACGGTGTCATCACCGGGCTGGTCGCGAACCGGATGGCCGTACCGATGAGTCCACCGGAATCGATACCCAGGCCAAAATCGGTGAAGGTGCCGTTCACCGCGAGCGGCGTCGCCAGGCTGAAAAATTCGGGTTTTTTGGGCCTTGGTACCGCAGCAAGCCGGATATGTTTTTGGGTGAAATCGACCCGACCTTTGCCGCAGATCCGGATTTTCGAGGTGTCGATCAACAAAACCCTGGGGGTCAGCACGCCGTCGGTCATATCCCAAAGACCTATAATGCAGTTGATTTTCGACTGGTCCTTCTGGCTGGAAACGATGGCGGCAACCAAGTTCACCGCCCACAGGTCGATAATCCCCGCCTCGAGGTTTTCGAGGCGGCCGGAAAAGTCAAAATGTCCGCTACTCCGCGCCATGAGATCTTCGAAACGACTCGCTTTCGAGGAGAGTTCGACATCGAGGCTGATGGTGCCGCCCATATCGGCCTTAGGGTTAGCGCGGCGGACCAGCACCCCGAAATCGAAATTCTCTATCTTGGCACGGACCGAGGCTTCCGTTGCTGGCCGGCCCGGTTTCAGTGATGTGGCGAGAAGAAAGCTCCCTCCGGGAATGTTCAGTTGCACTGGATCAATCGAAATGCGCCCATTCTTCAGCGTAGCCTTCAATGAGCCGCTCCCCAGTTCATCGTTGCCGGACATCACTTTATTGGCGGCAATCTTGACCCGGGCGTCGAGTTTGGTCAAGGTTTCCGGGCTGAACACCGCGAGGGTTCCGACTGTTCTATCGATGTTTCTACCCGGCCCAGCTTTTTCCCCTTTCCGTTTGTCCGCAGGGACGGTTGACTGTGTCGCCGTTTGAACTTGCGACTGATCGGCACTGTTCTTGTCCGGGGACCAGTCCCCCACATCGAAATCGTCGAGCTGAATCATGGGCGCCTTCAGTTCGATGGCCGCAACGGGCCGGGGACCGGATTCGTCGACGGTCAAATGCCCGATCAAGCGGCTCTTTCCCACCTGGACCGACAAATCGGACAACTCGAGACGTTTTTGCTGGAGCCATAGCTGGCCGCCGGCGCGATAGGATTTTAGCGGCGGAAGGGCGAGTCCCGTCAGGCTGTCAAGGCTGTTGAGGTTTGAACCGGCGACGGATGCCTTCACATGAAGCGTCTTGACCACCTGGGCCAGGTCGATGTCGCCCGAAACCTCGAAACGGGTATCGGCGATTTCCGCTTGGATTTCCATCCGCGAGCGGTTGTCTTGCACCAACTCCTGCAATGAGCCGATCTCGATGGTGGCAATGTATGGATGCTTGAATGTTTTTCCTTTCAGGGATAGGGTGAATGGTTTGTTGGCCGGCATTTCACCGGTACATTCGGTAATGGTTAACCGCGACGATCGGGTCTGTCCGTAACGGCTATAGTCCACCGATATCTCCTTTAACACGAGCTCCTCGACCACCAGGGTATCGGCGGTCAACATCGGTCCGGAAGTTCCCGAAAACGGTTCGGGTTCTGAAGTCGGGCCGGGGCCGGTTTCCGCCGGAGGCCGGAATGCCCAGTTGACCTCACCGCGCTTGTTAACCTCGAGTGTCAGATCGAACCCGTGGACGTTGAACTCCATAATATGAACCTTGCCTCGTAAAAGGGGCAAGAGAGCCACCTGTATCCGGGCGGTTTCCATGGAGATAAATTCGTTGGCTTTAAACCCGTTGGGATTGGCGATTCCCAACCCCTTTAAAGTAAAAACCGGCCGCAGGGAGGTAGTGACGGCAATCTTGTCGTGCACACTGACGGTTCGTCCAAGAGCATTGGACGCCACCGATTCCACCAGACCCTTGTAAGCGCTCAAGTCGATGGGGATCTTTACAAAAGCCACTACCGCCGCAAGCACCAGCACGAAGGCAACCAGGCCGCTCACGACATAAACGACCCATCGGATGATTTTTTTTACGTCCATGTTGTCGTTCCTCTCAGGAATTGGAAAACCCTGACGAACCAAAATCCGGCGCTGTTTTGTATAATTTTTTCTTGCCGAGGCCCTAAGGGCTCGCTCAAAAATAACTTTACCTTTTAGACGCCGATGCATTCCGTCCGACTGCCGGTGCGAAAACTCGGAATATCCAGATATTCCTTCCTTTTCGCGCCTTGCCGGCCGGGCGCCTCAACGTCCAAAATTGCCAACTTATTTTTTCGCGAACCCTAACCGGTTTGTCTTTCAGTTCATATCCAATTTTAGGTCGGTTTGGCAACCCGGACGATCAGCCCTGACAGCTCACCAAATTGAGGCCTTCATGGCCAAGGCATTTCGAGCTGAAGTTGTAAACTCCCCGAAGGTAGGCTTCGGAAAGGAGGAAATCGAGATCGACCTGCGCCGGTGTCGAAAAACCTCCCGCCGTTTTGGCTTTCAACAAATCGTCTATTTCGGAAAATCGATACTCTTCCGGATTGAGCCGTCTTTGTCGAGGTCATCGACGGCGGCAAAAAGTGCCTGGGTGTTCTTCTCGTTCCACGACGGGTTGAATCCGCTCAGCTCCAACATGCGCAGAGTGAGGCCGGCACCGTACAAGGTTTGGTCACCAATGGTGAGTTTCCTGTTTTCTCTTAGAA
This sequence comes from Desulfobacterales bacterium, assembly GCA_039768375.1. Classification (GTDB taxonomy): domain Bacteria; phylum Desulfobacterota; class Desulfobacteria; order Desulfobacterales; family SG8-13; genus JARFQH01. The sequence continues at coordinate 3,846 of JBDNAO010000270.1, forward strand.
TCGCCGCGCGTTTGCGCACTTCGTCTTCAAATGACTGTTGCCCGTAAGCCGCAGCGGACAAAACGATCACCGGTGTGATTACCCCAAAAAACAGCAACAAGAGGTTGGGACGCATCCTGGTCATGATGACTCCCTTTTTAAATATGGGATTATTAATTATTGTTGCTCTTCAAAATCCTGTGGCAAGTTTGTTTCTAACCGCTTCAGCCTAATTGATACGGGGCTCTCCCAGCCAAAAGACCCTATTTCCTTAAATGAATCAAGGAAACAGTGTTGCCCGGGGCAATCGGATTTTGGAAGGCCAGGGCCCTGAGTTTCATTGTCCCCTCTCGCTGCTATGGTAAAATCTTATCTCCTTAACCGCCTCATATATAAATTCCGGGGCAATGAGTTATTGGTCGTTGTTTCAATGGTGTTATTTATATAAATCCTTTTGTAATTTCTTCCTATTCCTTTTTGCCTTCACGAAAAACATCATCCCTTTGATCCTCCTACCCGCCCTACATTAATTTTTCAGTTGGTAGGTATCTCACTCACATTGGCAAAGAGAATAGTACGTTAAGTGTAGCGCTTCGGGTCAAACGGAGACTTCCATGGTCAC
>JBDNAO010000038.1:0-8557 GCA_039768375.1 Desulfobacterales bacterium
AGACCGTCTTGATGTTGACAAACTCCTTGATGCCGTAGTGCGACAACTCACGCCCGTAGCCGCTCTCCTTTATTCCGCCGAACGGCAGGCGCGGATCCGATTTGACAAATGTATTGACGAAGCAACTCCCGGCGTCGAGGGCCGTTGCGGCAATGCGTTCGCCCCGGGCGATGTCGCGCGTGAAAACAGCCGCCCCCAGCCCGAATACGGTGTCATTGGCTACCCGAATCGCTTCTTTTTCGTCTTTGACACCGATAACAGCCGCCACGGGTCCGAAGGTCTCCTCGTCATAGGCCGGCATTCCCTTGTGCACGTCGGTCAAGACCGTAGGCGGATAAAAGGCACCCGGGCCGTCCGGAAGTTTACCCCCCAACAGACAGCGGGCACCTTTTTCGACACTTTGGCAAACCTGTCGGTGAAGGTCGTCGCGCAGGTCGAAGCGCGCCTGCGGACCAATCTCGACGCTTTCCGCCATGGGGTCGCCCATTTTTTTGGCCCGCATCTGTTCGACGAGCAAGGCCTCGAAGGAATGCCGCACGGCCTCGACCACCACGAAACGCTTGGCGGCAATGCAGCTCTGACCGGAATTCAAGAGCCGGCTGGCCGCACACGCAGCCGCGGCTGCCTCCAGATTTGCATCTTCGAGAACGATGTAGGGATCGCTTCCGCCCAACTCTAAAACTGATTTTTTCAATAGTCGCCCGGCTGTGGCGGCCACAGCTTGTCCGGCGACCTTGCTTCCCGTCAGGGTGACCGCCTTGACCAGCGGATTTTCGATGACTTTTTCGACCCGGTCGCCGCCGATCATCAGGGTTTGAAATATGCTTTCGGGAAAGCCGGCCTGGCGAAACACATCTTCTATGGCCAGGGCGCAGCCGGGAACGTTGGCAGAATGTTTCAAAACCCCCGCGTTGCCGGCCATCAAAGCCGGGACGGCAAACCGGAACACCTGCCAGAAGGGATAGTTCCAGGGCATGACGGCCAGGACCACTCCCAAGGGTTGAAAGGTTACGTAACTTTTACCGGCATCGGTCGCGATGATTTCCGGTGAGAGCATCGCCTCGGCCTGTTCGGCATAGTGATCGCACACCCAGGCGCATTTTTCAATCTCCGGCCGGCCGTCCCGGACCGGCTTGCCCATTTCCAGGGCCATGAGTCGGGCAAATTCACCGGCCTTGCCCCGCAGAACGCCGGCCGCTTTTTTCATCAGTTCCGCCCGCTCGGAAAAAGCCCTAGCCTTCCAATCCGCAAAGGCTTGATCGGCACGGTGAATCCGGGTCTCCACCTCGCCGATCGCCATTTCGGGGTAGGTCTTGATTTTTTCACCGGTGGCCGGATTTACTGCCTCCAGAGCCATCAAGCCTCCTATTTGGTAGTGGTTTCGTGGAATTCGGTCATGCGCCGGTCTCTTTAAGGAAAGCCAGAGTATCTTCTGGCTCCGGTCGTTCGGTGTAATCCGGATTAATTTCAGCGTAGGCAATGGTGCCGTCACGGGCGATGATCAGGCGCGCGGGCATCGGCAGTGTCCAGGAATCATCGCCGTTGTATTCATCCACCTTCAATCCGAACTGTTTGTAGATTTTGATAAGGTCGTCGGCCATCTGGTACTTGATGCCGTACTGTGCGGCGACCTGGTTGCCCGGATCACTCAAGATGTCAAAGGACAGGTTCTTTTCCTTCTTTATAGCCTGATTGTATTTTTCCAGTTGGGGGGAAACCGCCACCATGATGGCTCCCCGTTCTTCAAACTGTGAAGCGGATTCTCCAAGAGCCTCCAGCTCTAAATTGCAATACGGTCACCATTTGCCTCTGTAAAAAATGAGTACCACCGGCGCTTGCTCCAGGAGATGATGCAGGTTCACATCCCGTCCTGCCGTATTTTTCAATGTAAAGTCAGGGGCCTTATCGCCGACCTTGACGGCGCGATCCATTATGCCTGAATTTTTCAATTCTTCTGCGGCCCGGTGTAAGATATCCTGGGCTTCTTTGGGTGCTTTGGCCTTGAAGCCTTCTTTCATCTGGTTGAGTTTATCCTTGAGTCCCACTGTTCATGTCTCCCTTGCGGTAATCATGGTTAAAATTTAAATTTCTTGAGCACTTGAAAATGTTAATTATAAATCCGAGGCGAGCATTTCTTCCACGAGTAGCCGCCACTCTTTATCCAGCGGCATATCCGGCCGTTTCCGCCCGGCCTGCGAATACCAGTGGTCCGCATTCCACATAACCCCTTCCTCACGATGAAGGTAGGCATGCACGGCGCTGCCCTGCACGGTTCGAATATTTTGCGCAATTGAATGGGCTTTATCCCAGTCCCCCTTTTTATCCCACCACAGTGATGTAAGGGTGTCGGAAAGTTGCGCCGACGGCCGGTCATTATCGATGCTTCCAAGAAACTCCTCAATAGTCATTGCCCCTCCTCTCATCTGATACCTTTTCAAACAGTTCATCAGTACTCAAATATCGGGCCGTCCGGCAAGATGAGCACAGCTGAACTGAGGGCTCGCTCAAAAATAACTTTACGTCATTACAAGTAGGGTGGCCTGCCGCCGGAAAAAACCAGCTTCTGATAGGTACGATCGCCGGGCTTCAACTGCCGACGCAGGTAATCGCGCACGTAATGTGGAATGGCGCCCCGTTGGAGATATTTTTTAAAGTCGTCCTCAGATTTTTCAGCCGGTAGACTCCATGTGGCTCCGGCGGCTTTAAAAACCTCATAAACGCTGTTCCCGTTTGCAAAGGCCAAGTCGGAGAGCTCGCGCTCCTCGCCGACGGCGTCCAACGGCGCCAACCGTTTTTCAAGGTAGATTTTTAGACCGACGTAGATTAAACCGATGACGATAAACAAAATCGTGTTAAACATTGGGCCGGCTCCTCGACAATTCGCTGCGTGGGGAAAAAATCCTTTGATTTAGAACATCAGTCGCGTCGACACCTCTGTCAAGACAGGCGGCAGGACCAAGGGTCGGTGATCGACAATTTAACCGGCCAATGGTACATTGTTTCGAAGGGCATCTTTATCACCCGACCTGTCTGACATCGAGGACCTTCCCGTTGTACTGGCCTTCAACGCTTTCGACATAGGCTATCGCTGTCTCTTCCGCCGGCATACCCGCTGCGCTGTCACGCCCCATGGCTTTGAGGGTCTCGCTCACCCAGATGGGACTGACCGCGTTGATACGGATTCCCCTCTGCAGCTCCAGTGAGGCGGCACGTACAAAGGCCTCGACGCCCGCATTGACCATACTGATGGCCGAAGAACCCACCACCGGTTCCTGACTCAAAACACCGCTTGTCAGGGTGAAAGACCCTTTGTCGCGGATGAGTTTATGGCCGAAGCGAACCAGGTTGACCTGACCCATGAGTTTGTTCTCCAAACCGATGCCGTAGTCCTCGTCGGTCAGGTCATCCAGCATGCCGAATCTGGCGACACCAGCCGCGCACACGACGGCGTCGAACTCACCGCTTGCACGGTACATTTTTTTTATGGAATCGGGAATTGCCAGGTCGACTTGCACGTCGCCGCCGGATTGAGAGACTTTGAGGATTTCATGGCGCTCGGAAAGGGCCTTGACGACACTTTTACCAATGGTACCTGTGGCACCGACGACGATTATCTTCATCTCGTTTCTCCATACGGATTTTGGTTTTTTGCCGTTAGGGTCGAAAATAAGCCCTGCCATAAAGTAATGCAAAAAATTTAAATCACGACCCGGCAAGACAGTCAAAAGCGCCCCGTTGTTCGACAAATCATATTTGACAACACCCTCGATCCATGGTTGATACATAATAATTACACTCAATGGCACGACACAAATGATGCTTTAGTAAGCGGGGCAGGTCCAATTCCGAAAGGATAGCCAATGGAAAGCCCACTTGAAAATCTTTTCGATCTCCAGCAGCCGAAAGCATCCATCCCACAACGGGCCCGGATTCTCGAAAGCCTCGCCTGCGACGACTGCAGTAAAAACGTGATGGAAACCCACTGCCGGCGTCTGAAGGGCCGCAGGTTGTGTATTCCCTGCTTCGAAGCCGCTCTGTCCTCGGAATGAGCAGGACACAAGGATACCCGCATGTCCGAAGAAAGGTCACCCCGAACAGTCGCCGAATGGTTCGAACAGGGCCGGAAATGCTTTCACAAGCCGGATGGTCTGGGTGCCGTCAAGGCCCTGGAACAGGTTATCGAACTCGAGCCGGCCTATCGCCACCCGGACGGCGACAATCCTTATTTCTACCTGGGCAAGATTCACGAGGTCGAGGGCCGTTTGGATACCGCCATCGTTTACTATTCCCGCGCCCTGGCTGTGGATCGCTTCGATGAGGAAAGCCTGATCGGCCGCGGCAGTTGTTACACCGTCACCAGACAACACCAAGTGGCCATTGCTGATTTTACCAAACTGCTGCAGGTTCCGGATCGGCAGCGACGGGTGCCGCGAAAACACCTTCTCTACGTCATTGCGGAAAACTACCGCCAGATGGAAGATTGGGAAAACGCGGTCTACTGGGGTCAGAAAGCGCTGGCCGCAGATCCGGAGAATCAGCGCCATCGCGAACTGCTGAAAGAAGCCACCGCAAAAATGAAAAAATAGAACTGAATCAACACAGGCGAAAGCAGGTGACGCATGAAAACGGAATGGATACGCATTTTTGGAACCATGACCAATGGCGTTTACGTTTTGACAACGGCCCTCGATGGTAGAATGAACGGCATGATCGCTTCCTGGGTTTCCCAGGTATCCTATGAGCCGCCCCTGATTGCGGTGGCCGTTCACGAGAACCGCCTTTCCCATGGGCTTGTCCGGGAGAGTGGTCTTTTCGCGCTGCATGTATTGGGCAGGCAACAAAAGATGATGGTGTCCCGGTTCATGACTTCCGACCCGGAAGCCAAATTCTCGGGGATCGGATGGCAACCCGGCCAAACCGGCTGCCCGATCCTCGAGGATTGTGTGGCCTGCTTCGAGTGCAGGCTCAAGACAAGCATCCAGCCCGGCAACCACATGGTGTTCTTCGGTGAAGTGGTCAATGCGATGATGATCTCAGACGCCGAACCACTCACGACAAGAGATTACCATGGTCAGTATATCGGCAAGGCATGAAAATCCTGAAACTATTTGTATCTCTCGTCCCTGTTCCCCAAGACCATGAATCCTTGGGGCATCGAACTCTCGAATTCGACGAATCGGCCGACGACAGGGTGGGTGAAGCCGAGATAAGATGCGTGCAAGCGGATTCTGCGAAATACCTTCGCGTCGGCTCCGTAGCGCCGGTCGCCTACCAGCGGACACCCCATCTCTGCCAGGTGCACCCTGATCTGGTTCTTTCGACCGGTTTCGGTCTCAATTTCGAGCAAGGTGTGTCCGTTGAGCCTTTTCACTACCCGATAATGCGTTACGGCCAGTTTTGCGCCGGCCGGTTTGTCGGACGAAGCCATTTTTCGGTCGACACCTTCCCTTAACCAGCTTCGAATCGTTTCCCGATCCTTTTCCGGTCGGCCTTCAACCAGCGCGTGATACCTTTTTTTCGTTCCTTTCCAGTTTTTTTTGATTTGCTGCTGCACCTTTCCATTCTTGGCAAACAGGACAATCCCGGATACCTCCCGGTCGAGCCGGTGAACGACATGCAACCGTTGCCTGCCACCCGACCGTTGATTGACGAAATCCTTTAAAACCTTGTACATCGACGTTCCTCCCGTGCCCCTCTCACCAAAGGTCAGAAGACCGGCCGGTTTGTCTGCTATCAACAGGTCGTCATCTTCGAATATGATCGGCACGGGCGGCGCGATCTCATTTTTTCGACCGGTTTTTTTCACATATTCGATGACATCACCGGCGTTGACCGCATAGTCTGCACGGGTGACCGGTTGGCCACACACCTGAATCATTCGGTATTTCAGCATCTTGCGGATGTGTGTTTTAGAGGCCGACCCGAATGCTTCGACCAACAGGTCGACAATCGGACCGTCTTTTTGCACTGTGATCTTCATGGGTGAACTGGTATTTTCAATTGGTCTGCGGTTGATCGGGAATCTGATCTTGATCTACCGCGGTGTCCGTGTTGCCGCACTTTTTTTCAAACTGGAGAACGATTTGGATGATCACCTCACCGTCGAGGGGCTTTGATTTGACATATTTCAGCAAAGAGTGAAACTGTTTCGGATTGATCACAGGTATACCATCCGGTGAGGTGCGTTTGACGTACCATCCCGGCAATGCGACGACGGCCATGACAATTACCGATTCGCCCGCGGTGCTGCTGATCCAGTTTGAAAGCCAGGATGCCTGCCGTTCGGCCTGTTTGATGGTATTGATATCTGTTCCATGGGGGTAAATGAGTGCCCTTCCGTTGTATTCGACAATTGCACCAATGCTTTGCCCCCTGGTCGTTGGCCGTGACCGGGCCTTTGTTTCGACGCCGAAGACACCTTTTGGGCCGACGACGATGTGGTCGATTCTGAAGTCGTCGGCTTGAAAATCGTGATAGACGCAATAACCTTCCAGCATCAGCCGGTTAAGCTCCTGTCCGACCGATACCTCTCCTTCGTATTCGATCCGGATATTCCGACGTTCTTCGAGATGCCGGCGCCATCTAAGTAGAAAAAATACGGTCAAACCGATACAGGGCAGCCCGATGATCAATGATCCCTCGAGGCTGATCGTTTTGCGGCCAAAATAGAGATAGGACAGATAGGCGGCGTACAAAAGGAGTGGCGTCAGCAGGAGATAGACGAGATGGGCGTCGACTTTTTTATCCAACTCACCGAGTCTCGCCAAAAGTGACTGTCCAGGAGACCGCAGCGCACTTTGGACAAGTGGATTCCGCCTCACCCTGGCATGTTGGTATACAGTGAAAACCTTTAATGAACCGAGTGCAACACCAAACAGGCCCAAGATAATCAAGGCGGGCAAATTGTCATAAATAATCTGCACGGCTATCTCCAATTTCCAGCAGAGGCATTCAAGGTTATAAGCTTTTTCGTTTTAAACTAGGAAGGTTATCATTTTTTATTGCGGTACTCAATGGTTTGGTATCGGATGGGGCCCAATAGTGGAATTCACCGGATACGCTTGCGCCCATCCGCGAATTGAAAAGATTGACAACCTGATCGAAAATTTTATATGAATATGATTGCGGTGGTGAATAGTGTTCCGATGAAACGGAGTCGGCTGACACGCTAATATTTGAACATCCTGAAAATTCGTCGCAGGAACGGCCGGAAGTCACATCTTGTTTTCGATCCGGAACCGGTTCAATAGCACAAGGTCTAAGAAACCAAGGAATCGCAAGGCGGCATTCTCGGCTACATTACTCAAAGGTTTGTAGCGAGACGGACTGAACGCATGCCGCAGCCTCGCAGCATCCGGCCCTGCCTCCAATGACAAGGTCGAGAGAAAAGACCAATTATGGGAGGTCAATCACCAATGAGGCGATTCCTTGAATTCGCAAGGAGAAAAATCCAATGAACTCGGACAATCATACGAAATTTGCCGGGATAGCTTCCCTTTTCGAGTCGAAGGAGATCAAAAGATTTTTTAAGAATTATCTTTTTGCGATTTGCCTCCTCGAAACCCTCATTTTTTTCATCAGCCTGTTTTGCCTGCTGGAACCCTTCAGCATGAATTTCCCCTGGCGGTATTATCTCCTGGCTTCCTTTCTGACCCCCGTTGTCATGACGTTTTTATTGGGGTTGGTTGTCAAGGCGTTCAATGTTTTCTTCATCGAGAGCGGCTCTGAATCAATGGCAACCCCCGAATCTGCCGACCAGGATGCCCAACGGGATGGCACTTTTGCCAAGCTGAATTCATCGTTGAGTTTTCTTCGCCAGGCGCCTTTTCTTCTGAGTCTCCTCTTTCTGATCGTCGGTGCGGTTATTTTTTCCCAGATCGATCACATCTTCGCCGTTATTGGGACTGTCGGTGAAAAAGCGGTGTTGTATATCCTCATCACCCTCGGCGTGTTGTTTTTCGTTTTCACAATTTTCGCTTTTGTCTGGCTCGTCTTGAAGTTCAAACTCGAAAAGGTGAAATACCAAACCGATCACAAACGTGAGGTAATGCTTCAACTGGGAATGTTTCTGACCGACGACGATCGGCTCATCAGCCATGAAGGTCAGATCATATCGTTGGAAAACAAGAAGCAAATCCCCAATATAGAGGTCAACACTCGACCGGCAGTCGAGTCTCAAAAACAGGCCGCCCTATAGGGGTTCACGAAAAATTAAGTTGGTGATTTTGGGCGTTGAGGCACCCGGCCGACTATGCGTAAAATTGCAGGAATATCTGGATATTCCGAGTTTTCGCACCGGCAGCCGGACGGGATGGATCGGCGTTCAGGATGTGACGTTATTTTTGAGTGGGCTCTCAACACCCTCGGATTCTTCTCTCAGCTCGATTCTGCTCCCCCGATCTGGAATCACGGCAAGGAAATTGTGCCACGCACCTTCCCGGTTTCATCCGTTATGACGATTCTTCCGTAGTCGCCTTTGGGCAGCGCAACTATGAGACAGGGGCTGGTCAATACCTGGATGACGATTGTGCCGGGTGCCGGTTCGATCCAACGCAGC
>JBDNAO010000271.1:0-23756 GCA_039768375.1 Desulfobacterales bacterium
CTGGTAAAAATCTTCGATGCGGCCCGGATCGATTTTACCCTGCTGGGCGAAGATGAGTGGTGCTGCGGCTTTCCCCTGCTCGGTGCCGGGCTCGGCGGCCGACTCGATAGTTTGATTGCAAACAACATCAATGCCGTAAGGGCCAAAGGGGCAACACAGGTGGTATTTGCCTGCCCTTCCTGTTACCGGATGTGGCAGGAGCACTACCCGCGTGAATTTGAGATCACCCATGTCACCGAGTTTTTAAGCCGCCTGATCAAATCGGGACGCCTTTTGCTCAAAGAACTCAATTTGACGGTGACCTACCATGATCCTTGCGATCTTGGGAGAGGCTCTGGAGAGTATAACGCCCCCCGGGATATCATACAATCCATTCCAGGAGTGCGATTTGTGGAAATGTCTAACAATCGTGAGAGCTGCAGTTGCTGTGGCGGGGGCGGCAACTTGGAGATGATCGACCCCAAACTGTCCGCAGATATTGCCGCCAATAAGATGAAAGAAGTAAAGACAACCGGCGCACAGGTTGTCGTGACTTCTTGCCAGCAATGCGTGCGCACCATGACCACTTATGCCAAACGGAATAAAGTCCCCATCGAAGTCATGGATATCACCCAACTCATACACAAGGCGCTTGCCGGTAAAGATCGCCCGGATAGCGGCTAAGTTGATTTTGAATTAAAACAACTGAGATCGCTTTTAAAAAGGAAGACCGATGGGAGAGTATTACACGACCGTTCGATTGACAGATAAAGGCGCCGATGTCAGCCTGGGGCAGGTAAACTTTATAGTATCCCGCCGTGATGGCATCGGAACCGGCCATGGTTGTCCAATGGCGTATGTGGCCGGCGCACTGGGCAGCTGAGTCGTGTTGACCCTGTCTGCGGTCGCAGATCACAAGAAGATCACCATGGAAAAACTTGAAGTGCAGGTGGGTTGCATAACCGAAAATGGCATTTCTCTATCAACACGCTTTAAGATCAGAATCGATGTCGGCGGCGGCTTGACTCAAAGAGAGCGGGCAATTCTTTTTAACTCCGCCCGCAACTGTGAAGTGGGCAAAATCATAGACGGGAAACTTGATATCGATTATTCTTTAAATTCCATCGCATACTTGCAACCATACTGCGGAGACATTAACGATGAATAAGATAGTCCAACTCAATTATTGAAGTATGCTATGCAAACCTGGAGACTATTAGACACACCGCCCATGACAGCGGCAGAAAACATGGCCATGGACGAAACCCTGCTGGAACTTAAAGGCAAAGGGAGAAGCCTCAACACCATACGTTTCCTGCAGTTTTCGCCAAGGGCTGTTTTGGTGGGCTTTCACCAGGCCATTGACGAGGAGATACGCACCGATTATTGCCGAGCAAACGGGATTGACATAAACCGGCGCATTACCGGCGGAGGAGCCATTTTCTTCGACGAGAATCAGCTGGGTTGGGAAGTCATCTGTGAAAAGGCTTTTTTTAATACGAGCATCCCCGATGTCCGACTCTTCAAAACCCTGTGTGATCCGGTGGTGGCGGCTCTATCACTGTTGAACATCAAAGCCGAGTTCAGACCGCGAAACGATATCGAGGTCAATGGCAGGAAGATTTCAGGCACTGGGGGCACCGAGTTAGACAGCGCCTTTATGTTTCAAGGCACCATGCTGGTGGACTTCGATGTGGAAACGATGCTCAGAGCCCTAAAAATACCGGTGGAAAAACTCAAAGCCAAGGAGATTGATTCGGTCAAGGACAGGGTCACTTGCTTGAAATGGGAGCTGGGTGATGCACCGTTGCTTGAAAACCTCAAACGGGCCATCAAGCACGGATTTGGAAAATGCTTGGGAATAAAACTGGAACCGGGCGGCTTGACCAGTGAAGAAAAAAAGCGGTTTAAAAAGAAGCTGACCTCTTTTAGTTCCGCCCGTTGGATCGACAACGTCAAACCCCGTTTTCAAAAGCGCGAAGCTGTACAAGCCTCTTACAAGGCGACGGCCGGAATGGTGCGTTTTACCCTGGCCATCAACCTGCCCCAAAAACGCCTCAAGGATATTTATATTACCGGCGATTTTCTTTCATTTCCCGGCCGGGCCCTCTACGATCTAGAAGCCGAATTGAGAGGCGCACCCCTTGACCGCGATCATCTATATTCCATTATCCGCGACTATTTTGAGCAGGAGCGCATCATCATTCCGGGCTTGGGCTTCGAAGATTTTGTTAAGCCCCTTGACCAGTGCCTGGAGAAAATTGAAATTACAAAATTTCACATATCTTTGGCACATTGTAACCTGATTTCCGTGGTCAACGGGTCGTTTGAAGAGGTGATTCGGAGGCAACCGTCGGTGTTGTTGCTTCCGTATTGCGCCAAATTCACCGGTTGTGATTTAAGATACGAAAAGGGATGCAGGATATGCGGAGAAGTCAGGTGTTCTATCGGGCCGGCCTGGACCTTTGGGCGGTGCAGGAAAATGAGGGTCATCAGCATTGTCAGCTTCGAAGATCTTTGGGATGAATTGTTGCGGATGAAAGCGACCGGGGTTTCGGCATATATCGGTTGCTGTTGTCAGCCTTTTTTTTCCAAGCACGTGGATGAGTTCAAAAGATCTGGGTTGCCGGGGATTCTGCTGGATATCGACAATACCACCTGCTATGAGCTGGATCAGGCAAAACAGGCGTATGCCGGACAGTTCGAAAGCCAGACCAACTTGGATCTGGAACTATTGGAAACGGTACTTCAAAAAATTGTGAATGTGCGCGGCAGCAGTGTGGCGGCATGAAGAGCACGGTATCGTGCGACATCCTGATTGTGGGGGCCGGACCCGCCGGCGGAGCCACAGCATTGGCAGCCGCCCGTAGGGGTATGCAGGTGTTGATTGTTGATCGCAGGCAGGTTGTTGGGGTGCCTGTCCAATGTGCCGAATACATTCCGGCCATGCTGATGGGCCATCTCGATCTTGACAAGTCTTTCATCGTTCAGAAAATCCGGGGAATGATGACCTGCCTTCCGGATGAACCGGTGACGAAAACACGCGCTCCTGGGTTTACTATCGACAGAGAACTTTTTGATCAGGCTTTGATCCAAGCGGCTTCAGATGTCGGCGCGAAACTGATGCTCTCCACGCGGGCACTGCAGCGGCTCGATGATGAAACCATACTGCTCAAACGAAAAAGCGGACAGTATCTTACTGTTGGCGCAAAAATAATTGTGGGCGCCGACGGCCCCCGCTCAACGGTCGGTCGCTGGGTGGGGGCCGTCAACAGCGACCTGCTTCCGGGCATACAGGTTACGCTGCCCCTGGTGGAACCGATGGATTGGACCGAAATTTACTTCGATCCGGAAGTTTATGCCGGCTATGGGTGGCTGTTTCCGAAAAAGGATTTTGCCAACATTGGCGTTGGTATGAAAAATTCGAATCGGAGTCTTAAAAAAATTCGGCCTATGCTGGATCGACTCATTGCCCGGCTCGTGGCCGAAGGCAAAGTGACAGGAATTCCGGTAAGGTATGCCGCCGGTTGGATACCCGTAGCGCCGGTTCGGCAAGCGGTTCATGGAAACGTGGCCCTGGTGGGCGATGCTGCCGGCCATACTCATCCCATCACCGGTGCCGGAATATATAGTGCGGTCGTCTGCGGCGAGATGGCAGGAAGGTGGGCCGCTCTATCGGTCGAAAAAGGTGATGTAAGTATGCTCAAACATTATGACGACCAGTGGAAGGATCTTTTCCAGGACACCTTTGACAGGGCCCGCCAACGCCGCCAAAGCATGGAATCCGGCTGGCACGACTTTTCGCGCACAATCAAGTCGTGCTGGATCGCGTTTCGTGAATATTATGCATAACGTTTCATTTGCTAAAGAACGAATGCGAATGGCCCGCGAACTTTCCTGGCGGCACCTCGGTAAGTCGATCACCTTTTATATCCCGGGCATGTTCAGGCTTGACGGCGCTACAGGAAAATATCCGGCGCTCTCGATAACCGGCGGCGATTGCGTCCTTGGGTGCGATCATTGTCAAGGGGCTATTCTTAACCGTATGATTCATACTAAAACCCCTGAACGACTGGTGTCTCAATGCCGGCTGCTGGCCGCAAAAGGCAATCACGGCGTGTTGATCAGCGGTGGCTGCAACGCCGAGGGTCGGTTGCCGTGGGGTCGTTTCGTAAGGGCGATTCAAAAGATAAAAGCCGAAACAAAGCTGTTCATTTCGGTTCACAGCGGCCTGGTCGATGATCTGGATGCCTTCAGGCTAAAACAGGCAGGTGTGGACCAGGCCTTGATTGATGTCATCGGCGATGACGAAACGTTTAAAACCGTCTGTCATGTTCCCTTTGGGGTGAATCGTATTGAAGCGGCGATGGCTTCCTTGCAACGGGCCAATATTCCGATTGTACCTCATATTGTGTGTGGTGTTTGTTACGGCAAGACACGAGGGGAAAAAAATGCGGTTGCCATGATTTCTAGATTTAAGGTGCAGCTGGTGGTCATCGTTTCCCTGATGGCTATTCCGGGCACACAGATGAAAAAAACACGCCCCCCTGCCCCTGAAGCGGTGGCAGACATTATCGCCGAGATGCGTTTTGCCATGCCACAAACGCCCATCAGCCTGGGGTGCGCCCGGCAGCGGGGAAGCAGCCGTTTGGAAGTTTTGGCCATTGAAGCTGGGGTCAACCGCCTGGCACTGCCCTCCGATGAGGCGGTAGCAAGTGCTGAGGCTTTCGGTCTGGCTACCCGCTATCAGAAAACATGCTGCAGTGTTTCCCGTGATTTTTAAGCAACCTGGTGTAAATAAGACGGCGTACCAAAGGGAAACCGGCGGTATTTCCGGCTGCAGCATTCGGTTGGGATTAAAAGGGGAAACCTTAATGGATCAACATCTCGCGATCATTCCGGAGAGTCCGGAATATCTGCGCATGAGCCTGGCTGCGGCCATGACCCTTGGTTTTAGACCGGGCATCTTCTACAGGAATGCCAGGCTCCACTGCATCAACCTGCTGATGACTTACAAGAGCGGATGCGCAGCACGTTGCGCTTACTGCGGCCTGTCCAACAATCGACCCGGCAAGTACCAAGAAAAAAGCTTTATCCGGGTGACTTGGCCCACCCACCCGGTGGCCGAGGTTATCGAACGAATTGCCGAAAGGCAACACCGTGTCAAAAGAATATGCATCTCTCAGATTACCAACCGGCGCGCGGTCGGAGACACCCTAACGATTTGCCGGCAACTGCGATCCAGTTTCGACATCCCCGTATCCCTGCTAATTTCCCCCACCATCGTCACCCAGCGTGATTTGATGGACTTTAAAACCGCTGGAGCCGATAAAATCGGCGTGGCAATCGATCTGGCTACCCCGACCCTGTTTGACCGATATCGCGGCAACGGCGTCGACGGACCGCATTGCTGGGACATTTACATGAATCGCTTGGCCGAAGCCATCAAGATCTTCGGGGCGCGTAATGCCGGCTCCCATTTCGTTACAGGAATGGGGGAAACCGAAAAGCAGATGGTGGACATTATCCAAAAGATTCAGGACATGGGCGGGTGGACCCACCTTTTTTCTTTTTATCCAGAACCCGGCTCACAGATGGTCGATCATCCCATGCCGGCCATGGATCACTACCGCAGGATTCAGCTTGCCCGATATCTTATCGATAAAAACCTCAGTCATGCCAAGCGTTTTGGCTATGATGAGAAACAAAAAATTATCGATTTTGGTTTACCGGCGGGCAATCTCGATGCGGTGATCACGTCCGGCGAACCATTCAGAACCAGTGGGTGCGAAGGTTATGACGGTCAGGTCGCCTGCAATCGCCCATTTGCCAATTCAAGACCCGGACCGGGAATCCGCAACTATCCTTTTGCGCCGACAAAAATCGATATTGAATTGATTCGCAAGCAGTTACATTTGAAGCCTGTTCGCCCTAAAATGAGTCGCCCTTGACACGCAAGCAACGTTTTGAGATGCTCATTTTGTTGAAATGCGATTTCCCATCTGTTATCTGTTATGAACTGCTAAACCGGCAGCCAGAATCCGCCGTTCAGGTTTCACTAGCCTACGACGGATCGCTAAAGTGAGGTAAGATGAGTAGCAAAGAAAGCTATGCGGTCGCCGTTCGACGTGAATTTGCCGCCCTGCACTACCTGATCGGCGGCGACTGGGGCGCGGAAAATGAACTCCACGAACACCAATACCTTGTGGAAATCCGTCTCGAAGGCACTCAATTGGATCAGCACGGCTACCTGATCGACATCGATGTCGTTACGGCCGCCCTGGAAGCACAGGTCGACCGCTACCGGGGCCAGACGCTCAATTCCCTGCCCGAATTTGCCGGTCTCAATCCGAGCCTGGAGCACCTGGCTCGGATTATGGGTGTGTCGCTGGCCGCGGCCATCGATACTCGCCTACAGGTCCTCACCGTCAGAATCTGGGAAAACGAATTCGCCTGGGCCGAATATCGAAAAGAGTTCTGATGCGGGTTGGACTGGTGATCACCGGCGATCTGAAAACCCTGACCGGGTCCCGATGCCTCCCACGATTTCATCATCATTCAGACTGCAATCTCCCTGTTTAGAAGAAATATTCACCCAAATCCCTCAAAAATCCCCCAAATGTGGGAGCTAAAATCCTACTTTAGGGGGATTGATATTGATGCGGAGTTTTGTTTTGTCCTAAGTTAGCTGAATTTGTGAATTCGAACCCACTTGAATCTCAACTCTTTTTCCGGTTGGTAATAGTCGTCCTCTCTCTTTCTGTGATTTTCGGTACTACCGTAACACGCGTAACGCGTGCATCCTCATTCACAAATTCAACCTGCTGCGATTTAAGGGCTTTGCCCAACATTCCCAGACCCAGACGGACACCCAATTCAAACAGGGCATGAACGACTTTAGATGACACGAAGTTCCATTCTGCCCAAAAAACAAAAGGGGGCCTGAAATGAGCCGAATGCTACTTGCACCCGGCCGGTATATCCAGGGAGCCGGTGCCATCCGTGAGATCGGTTTGCATGCGACCAAATTTGGAACCAAAGCACTGTTAACAGGGGGGAAAACGGCTTTATCCACTTGCGGGAAAACCATCCAGGACAGCCTGAAAGAGCAAAAGATGGGGTGCCACCAGGAGGTTTTCTTAGGAGAATGTTCGGACAAGGAAATCAATCGCTTGATAGACATCGGCATCACCCAAGCAGTCAATCTCATCATCGCTACGGGCGGCGGCAAGGTAATCGACACGGGCAAGGCCGTTGCCTATGAGATGAAAATTCCAGTGATTATTGTTCCCACAATTGCCGCAACCGACGCACCCTGCTCGGCTCTGTCCGTCATTTACTCGGAAGATGGGGTTTTCGACCGTTATCTGGTGCTGCCCAAAAACCCGGACTGCGTGCTGGTGGACACCGCCATCGTGGCACAAGCTCCGGTGCATTTTCTCGTGTCCGGAATGGGCGATGCCCTGGCCACGTTCTGGGAGGCGGATACCTGTGCCAAAAGCTGCAAACCAAATGCCTTAAATGGCGCAAGCCCTCCAACTCTATCCGCCATTGCCCTGGCGAGGCTTTGCTACGACACGCTCCTGGAGCATGGGCTACTGGCGAAGCTGGCCGTAGAGCGAAAATCCGTAACCCCGTCCGTGGAAGCCATCGTCGAGGCCAATACGTTGCTCAGCGGTTTGGGCTTCGAAAGCGGCGGCCTTGCTGGATCGCACGCGGTGCACAATGGATTCACGGTGTTGGAAGCGTCCCACGGCAAGCTTCATGGACAAAAAGTTGCATTCGGCACGCTTACGCAACTCGTATTGGAAGGCCGTCCATCCAAAGACATTCAAGAAGTCCTGGACTTTTGTGTCAGCGTGGGGCTGCCGGTCTGTTTGGAAGACGTGGGCGTTTCCAATCCCAGCCGCGAAGAAATCAGGCAAGTCGCAGAATCCACCACCGCCGAAGGCGAAACCATACATGCCACCTGGTTTCCGGTAACCGCCGACATGGTTGAAGCTGCGATCTGGGCCGCCGATGCCCTGGGAAGACAAAAAATGAAGCAGCAGGCATCTTAGGGAACGCGCATTGCACTTAGGACCCAAGCTGGCCACAGCAGCTCACTTGTTGGGTGGCGAACCACGGGAACCTCCCACAAGAAACAGCATATGTTCACAATTCTGATCAACACAGGTTTCAACCGGCTGCCGCCAGATATATGTCAATAGGGACAAGAGACAAACCTGATCGAGGAAAGGAGGAATGAACGATGGCACCTTTAGGAATTGGGGATTGGAGTTTTAATACATTTTTGATGTGTTTTGCCGGGGGAATTCTCGGAACGACCTTAGGGGGGCTGTATGCATTTGTTATCTGCGGGCTGCTCGTTCTGCTCGGCTGTATTTCGGTTTTGGGCGGCGGTTCTGACTTTATTTTACTGAATGTCGGCCTCGGTCCCATATTCGGCCCCCATGTCGGCGGATTTGCCTCCGGTGTCGCAGCGGTCTCCTATGCCATTGAAATCAAGAAAAACCTGGCCAATCCAGCGTTGAGTTTGGGGTCCAAAGACATTTTATCCCCCTTGATCGACACGTCCTGGGACGTGTACTTGGTGGGCGGTGTCTTTGCGGTGTTCGGGCATGCGGTGTTCAACATCCTGCTCATGATTCCCATCGTCAACAAATTCGACTGTATCGCTTTGACTGTGGTCATCAGTGCCATGGTGGCCCGGTTGATCTTTCACAAGGGAGAGCCGCCCTGGGGAAGAAAGGAATCCATCAAGGATTGCGGCTACTTCGGTTATGCCTGCCAGTGGCTTCCCTGGATGAACGTGCCGTCAAAACAGATCGTGTTTGGTTTCGGGGTGGGGATTTTCTCGGCTTCTTTGGCCATGTGGGCCAAAGGGCTCCTCGCTCCCATGGTTGAAGCCAAGACCGTGACCGAGTTGGCCGCCTTCATCGTTCCGATTATCCTGTCCTGGTCCATTGCGGCCGTCAGCCTGATTGCACTTCAGCTCGGTACGTTATCGGTCGAGGCCCAGGGCGAGATCCAAAAAGTGCCTGCGTGGCACTGCCAGTCGATTCTGGCCGCTGTTGCCTACATGCACTTCGGGTCTCTGCTGCTGGCCGGTGTGGTCGGTATCCTGGCCATGTTCCTGCAGGACTTTGGTGCGCGTTTGTTCTGGAACCACGGCAGCAACCACTGGGATCCACCGGCAACCGGCATCGCTTTCGGCACCTTCATTTTGAATATGATCAAGCAGGTTGTGGATAAAGCTTAGGTTCGGCCGACGCGGAAAAATGAATAAGGGCGTGAATGAATCTGCCGTGGAACCCCGCCGAGACGGGAATGACCAATAAGGAGGCTTTAAGATGACCAAAGATGCATTGGGAAAAATCAGAATAAGGAGCCCGGGCGTTGCAACTTAAACGGTGTACGGGAAAATCCGGGGTTTTGAAATGACCTTTATAAAAATTAAGTATAAAGGAGACGCTAAAATGAGTAAAAGACAAAAACGCTTTGAGGTCCTTGCCGATCGAGCCGTGAACAATGACGGTTTTATCAAAGAGTGGCTCGATGTGGGGCTGGTAGGCATGGAGAGCTCCAATGATCCAAAACCAAGCATTAAGGTGGAAGGCGGTAAAGTCGTGGAGCTCGACGGCAAATCGCGCGACGAATTTGACATGATCGACATATGGATTGCCGACCACGTCATTGACGCTTCCGTGGCCGAGGAGGCCATGGCCCTCGATTCCCTGAAGGTTGCCCGTATGCTGGCGGACATCAACGTACCGCGTTCCGAGATCGTGCGCCTGTCCGTGGGGATGACACCGGCCAAATACGTGGACGTTTTAAAAAAGATGAATGTGGTCGAGCTCATGATGGCCATGCAGAAACTGCGGTCCCGGCGCACGCCCTCCAACCAGGCGCATGTGACCAACGTCAAAGACCACGCCCCCCTCCTGGCAGCCGACGCCGCGGAAGCGGGCTTGCGCGGTTTCTCTGAAATAGAGACCACGGTGGGGGTGGGCCGCTACGCCCCCATGAACGCCCTTTCCCTTCTGGTGGGCGGGCAGGTGGGTCGGCCCGGGATTCTGGCGCAGTGCGCGGTGGAAGAGGCCCTGGAGCTGACCATGGGCATGCGCGGGTTGACCCACTATGCCGAAACCGTTTCCGTGTATGGAACGGAGCAGGTTTTCGTGGACGGTGATGACACGCCCTGGTCCAAAGCCTTTCTGGGGTCGTCGTATGCTTCGAGAGGCATCAAAATGCGGTTTACTTCCGGCACCGGCAGTGAAGTACAGATGGGCTATGCCGAGGGCAAATCCATGCTTTATCTCGAAATCCGCTGTGTCATGGTCACCAAGGGCGCCGGTGTTCAAGGCCTGCAGAACGGTTCCATCAGCTGCATCGGTGTTCCGGGCGCCGTGCCCGGCGGGATACGCGCGGTTCTGGCCGAGAATGTGGCCACAGTCCTAAATGACCTCGAAGTGGCTTCGGGCAACGACCAGACCTTTACCCATTCCCCCATTCGCAACGCCGCGCGAATGTTGATGCAGTTTCTGCCCGGCACCGACTATATATTCTCCGGATACAGCGCGGTGCCCAACTACGACAACATGTTTGCCGGATCCACGCATGATTCCGACGACTACGACGACATGCTCGTGCTGCAGCGAGATCTTCAGGTGGACATGTCCTTGCGCCCGGTGGCGGAAGAAGACGTCATTGCGGTCCGCAACAAAGGCGCGCGGGCCTTGCAGGCCGTCTTCGAGGAGTTGGGGCTGCCGGCCATAACCGACGAGGAAGTGGAAGCGGCCACCTACGCCCACGGCAGCAAGGACATGCCCGACCGTAACGTTACCGAAGACTTGCGTGCCATCGACGACATGATGAAGCGCGGCACCACCGGTTTGGATGTCGTGAAAGCGCTGGCCAAGCACGGCTTTGAGGATGTGGCCGAATCCGTGCTCAGTATGCTCAAAGGCAAAGTGTCCGGGGATTATCTGCACACCTCGGCCATTTTTGATGAAAACTTCAATGTCATCGCGGCCGTCAACGACCTGAACGACTACGAAGGGCCGGGCACCGGCTACCGTCTCAGCGGCGAAAGGTGGGATCTGCTGAAAGACATCCCCCAGGCCATCAGCCCTGAACTGGAAAAAGATGAGTCCATTGCGCCCGTTGCGTTCAAAAAGATCGGAGATGCCAAGCCCGGCACGGATAAAAATGAAGTCGTCATCGGCTTGCCGCCGGCTTTCGGAACCGTTATGACCAAGACCATTATCGACATCCCCCATCACCAGGTTTTGAAGGAAATTATGGCCGGCATCGAGGAAGAGGGGCTCAAATCCCGGCTGATCATAGTCAACAAAACCGCCGACGTCGCCTTCATATCCCACGAGGCCGCCAAACTCAGCGGCTCGGGCATCGGCATCGGCACGCTTTGCCGAGGGACGACGGTGATTCATCAAAAAGATCTGATGCCGCTCCAGAATCTGGAGCTGTTTCCACAGAGTCCTTTGGTGGAACTGGAAACATTCCGGGCCATCGGGCGCAACGCCGCCAAGTATGCCAAGGGTGAATCGCCTACCCCGGTTACGGTGCGCAACGATCCCATGGCCCGACCCAAGTATCAGGGGTTTGCGGCCTTGCTTCACAACACCGAAACCCAGTACGTGAAGCCCGGTACGCCCAGCACGGAAGTCACCCTTTAGAAGGAATCGGATGACGACTTCGGATACAGAAGTTATCGAATGCACACTTTTTATAAATCCAAGAGGAAGGAAGGTATATTATGACCACTAAGGCTCTTGACCCCAAGGACTTTCCACTGGCCGAGAAAAGACCGGAGCTGGTAAAATCAGCCAGCGGTTTAAGTCTTGCGGACATAACGTTGGACAAGGTAAAAGCCGGTGACATCAGCTTTGACGATGTCAAGATTCGGCCTGAGACGCTGGAATTCCAGGCCCAGATCGCGGAGGGAATCGGACGGCCCCATTTGGCAGCGAATATGCGGCGAGCAGCGGAAATGACGCGTATCCCCGATCAGCGTCTCCTGGAAATGTACGATGCCTTGCGACCTTACCGTCGTACGAAACAGGAACTGCTTGACATGGCCGGCGAATTGGAGTCGAAATATGAAGCCAAAATATGCGCCGGATTCGTTCGCGAGGCCGCGGAGGTCTATGAAAAACGGGGCCGCTTAAGAACATAAACGGAGACTGAAGCCACATGACCACGATTGCAGGTGTGGATATCGGCAACAATTCCACCGAAGTTGCCATTGCCCGCACCAACGGCAAAGGGGACATACAGGTCCTGTCAAGCGCCCTGGTGAGAACGGTGGGCATCAAGGGAACCTTGCAAAACATTCTCGGTGTTCGCGACGCGCTGGACAGGGCCATAAAGTCCCTCGGTATTTCACTGCAAAGTCTCGACATGGTCCTTCTCAACGAAGCCACGCCGGTCATTGGTGACGTGGCCATGGAGACCATAACCGAGACCGTCATTACCGAGTCGGCCATGATCGGGCATAATCCTTCAACACCCGGGGGTTTGGGTTTGGGATGCGGCGTAACGATCCGTCTCGAAAAATTGGGCAAAGCCTCACTGGACCGAGCGTGGATTGTCATCATCCCTGGGACGGTGGACTTCCAGGAAGCGGCCGCACGCATTAATCGGGCAGCCGCTTCCAAAGTCACCATCGTCGGAGCTATCGCTCAAAAAGACGACGGCGTTCTCATTCACAACCGTTTGGACCAACCTATCCCCATCGTGGATGAAGTCCGGCATATCGATCGTATTCCGCTGGAAATGCCGGCGGCGGTGGAGGTTGCCGCCCCCGGCAGAAGCATTTACAAGCTGTCTAACCCTTATGACATTGCCACTTTGTTCGACCTGGACCCGGAGGAAACCCGACACGTGGTTCCCATTGCCAGGGCACTCATGGGAACCCGCAGCGCCGTGGTGATCAAAACACCCAAGGGCGATATCCAGGAAAGACGGATTCCCGCCGGCAAACTCTTGCTCATGGGGAAAAACCGCAAAGCGGAAGTCGAGGTGACGGACGGTGCCGAAGCCATTATGGCGCAGGTGAAGCGCGTGGCGCCGCTTGTCGAGATTCGGGCGCAGCAAGGCACCAATGCGGGCGGAATGTTCGAGAAGGTGCGCAAGGTCATGGCCGATCTCACCGACCAGCCCGTCACTGCGGTGCGGGTACAGGATATCATTGCCGTGGACACGCTGGTACCTCAGACGGTGGTGGGGTGTTTGGCGGGTGAGTGTGCCCTAAGCAACGCAGTCGGGCTGGCGGCCATGGTGGAAACGCACAAACTGCCCATGCAGCGACTGGCTCGGAAACTGAAAGAAGAGACCGACATTCCGGTTTGCGTGGGCGGGGTGGAAGCAGAGATGGCCATTTTAGGGGCCCTGACCACACCCGGGACGAAACCACCGCTGGCCATCCTGGATCTGGGCGGAGGTTCCACCGATGCTTCCCTTATCAAAGAATCAGGGGACATTCGCAGCATTCATCTGGCCGGGGCCGGCGACATGGTGACGCTTCTGATTGACAAGGAGTTGGCACTTGAAGACCTTGGACTGGCCGAGCAGATCAAGTTCTATCCGCTGGCGAAGGTCGAAAGCCTGTTTCACATGCGCCATGAAAACGGCACGGTGCAGTTTTTCCCTGAAGCCGTGGATCCGCGACTCTTTGGTCGGGTGGTGGTGGTATCGGACGATGGTCCCATTCCCATTCCCATACCGGAGCCTTTGCCCAAAATTGCTTCCATACGTAAAGAAGCCAAGCAAAAGGTTTTCGTGCGAAATGCGCTGCGCGCTCTGGAACACATCGCCCCGGCCGGAAATATCCGCCTGATACATTTTGTTGCCCTGGTGGGCGGGTCGGCCTTGGATTTCGAAATTCCGGGAATGATCACGGACGTCTTGATGGAATACGGGGTTGTGACCGGCAGGGCCAACGTGCGGGGCATCGAAGGTCCGCGAAATGCCGTGGCCACCGGATTGGTTCTCTCGCAGGCAAATAGGGAAAGGGGGAAATTTGATTGGTCAGTAACGCACCCGAATATTACGAGCGGCCAGCAGTCCTGATATTCAAAATGCCTTCCACAGCGTCCGATGTCATTCGCGAAATCCTGTTGGGGATTGAAGAAGAAGGCATCCCGGCTAAAGTTCAAGAAAAACAAAGCGGTTTACCCGTGAATCTGGCCAAAAATGCCGCAGACGGCTCTTCGCTAAATGTAGGGATCGGAACAAGCGCGGCCGAAGTGGTTGTTCACCATCGGGACCTGCCCTTGGACAGCCCTTTGTTTTTGTTGGGCGCTGAAAAACTCACGCAGGCGAACCTGAGGTGCATAGGTGCAAATGCAGCCCGCTTGGTGAAAGGCAACCCGCTTGCGCTAAACGATGATCTCCTTCGGTCTGCAACGCGTAACTTTCCCTGATTTTCAACGATCCATTAACCGCATCATTAAGGAGGTAAGCATGAACATCAATCTCGATCAGGCCTTGACAGTCATTGAAGCAGCTCGAAATAAAGCCAAACAAATCGGCGTCCCCATGGTGATCGCTATTGTGGACGCAGGCGGGAACCTCGTGGCCCAGCAGCGCATGGATGACGCCCTTTTGGTGAGCATAGACATCGCTCTCAACAAGGCTTACACGGCAGTCGCCGTGAAAATAGCCACAGGTGACCTGGCAGGTGTGACGCAATCCGGCCAAGTGCTGTTCGGCATTCACAACGCGGATGGAGGGCGTATCGTCATTTTTGGCGGCGGAATTCCCCTGAAAGCAAATGACCAAATCGTTGGAGGCATCGGCGTCAGCGGCGGCAGCGTTGAACAGGATATCGAGTGTGCCGAGGCCGGTGTTAAAAAATTTCAATCGCTTTAATATTAATACCTTACGGATAGCTCGTGCCCATCCGCGGTTTCATGAAGGGCACTGATACGTTTCCGATCCAGAAATGAACAATTTTCTGCAAGTTCAAGGAAATCAAGGAATTGCGCGGAGGCATACTCCTGTACGCCGCACAAGCGATTCCAGGCCTGTCACGCCCGCGGCGTGATTGACGCCGAAATTGCGGAAAAGGGCCATTTATGGACGGAAACTAGCTCGTTTCCAAGAAACTCGTCGACATGGAGGCCGCGCAGGGGTGAGCGCGGCCTCTGATTGTCGCATTCTGAGCCGGCTTGAAATCCAGCAGATATAAACGGAATTGAAGAGTACAGAATATATGCAGGGATTTGTGCAGGTATACACAGGCAACGGCAAGGGCAAGACCACCGCAGCCATTGGCCTCGCCATACGGGCAGCCGGTGCAGGCTTAAAAGTCTTTATCGGCCAGTTCATCAAAACGGGAGATTACAGCGAAATTAAAACCCTTAAAAGGCTTTCCGACATAATTGTGGTTGAACAGTTCGGCCTTGGCTATTTCATAGGCAGGAATCCCACGCAGGAGGATGTGGATGCTGCCCGTCGCGGAGTCGAACGGGTGCAGGCGATTTTCAATTCCAATGAATATAACGTGGTCATCTTAGAGGAAGCCAGTGTGGCAGTCCGTTACGGACTTATATCGGAAGAGGATCTTCTTGGTTTAATTGAACAAAGGCCCGATAACAAAGAGCTTGTCATCACGGGAAGGTGGGCAACGCAGCTCGTTATTCAAAAAGCAGATCTGGTAACTGAAATGAAAGACATCAAGCATTATTACCGAAAAGGAGTGGAAGCGAGAGTCGGTATCGAAAAGTAAAGGCGTCGTCTCTTAAAATATGGAGCATGAAAAGGGGTGGGAGAGTCAATGGGCTTTGATCCCTTTTGTCTGTTGCCAACCAGTGAAAGGTTGAAATAATGAAATATAAAAAGCAAACAGTCCCCTATAGGGTTCCTACAGCGGACGGAAAGATCATAGCGGAGCATTTCGGGAAACAAAGCACCGGCGATGAAGAATTGAGTATTGCGCACATGATCGCCCCGCCCGGTTGGAGCGAACCGTATCAAATTCCTGAATTCGACGAATATACCTTAATGGTTCGGGGGAAAAAGGTTGTCGAAATCGACGGGGAGAGAGTGATTTTGAAGGCAGGCGAATCGATCTGCGTATTTAAAGGATCAAAAGTAAAATACGCCAACCCATTTGATGAAGATACAGAATACTGGTCCGTATGTATTCCGGCGTTTTCTTTGCAATCTGTCCACCGCGAAAATAGCTGATTGCTCTCCGCTGCAATGAATAGTCACCCAACATTTCTTTTTATATCCGCTACGATTCTTTTTCGGATTTCGACATCTAAAATTCTGCAAGACCTTTGGAACAGGATTGAATCCCGTTTTTAGATGTGGTAGGTAAAACAACATCATTTTATCCTGCCGGCATTCTTTTTAGTCTCGATTGTCCGACTGGTCTTCCAAGTCTCGCTGGAACCGGAATTTTCCTCATTAATACCCGGCAGATCTTTAAACTCGAGAATTCTTAAACCTCGCCAGGGGCATCAGCCATGAATGGGGCCATCCATCTACTGGACGTAGTAGAAAAAGAAAAATTGGAAAAGATCTTGAATATTTTTACGGAAGTTACCGGTGTGGCCTCGATCATTTCCGAAGCCGATGGCCGACCGATCACAAAACCGTGCAACTTTTCCGGTCTTTGCCGTAAATACAGCCGATCCACTACCAAAGGCAGGCGTAAGTGCTACGACAGTGACAGCTATGGAGGCCGAGAAACAGCAAGGCTGAAAAAATGTCTGATCTATGAATGCTTTAATGCGGGTTTGCTCGACTGCGGCGCACCGATCATCGTGCAGGGATATCATCTGGCCAATATTTTATGCGGACAAGTGTTGGAGAAACCGATAGATACCGAGATCGCCATCCAGCGGGCCCGCTCCATAGACATCGTCGACATTGACGGCTATCTGAAAGAACTGGGTAAAATACCCATCATGAGCCGGGCGCGATTGCGCTCGATCGTCAATCTGATGGAAATGATTACCCATACCATCAGCGAGTTGGCATTGCAGAAATTTTTATTGCAAAGAAACTCCCAGCAATACTTGAATAAACTGATCAACAGTGTGACCGATTGCATCATTTCCACCGATGCCGATGCAATCATATCCGTTGTGAATGAAGCCGGTTCTCGAATGTTTGGCTGTGATACCCAAACATTAATCGGCCAATCCATTTTTTCACTTCTGGCCGACGACAGCTCGAAAAAAACTTTTCAGGCGAGGATCGATAAAAGGCTGAACAGTAATTATCGATGTGAGTTGACGGCGGCAAAAGCCGACGGCCCGACCTTCCCCGTGCAGATATCCCTCTCCAAGCTCAGTGCCACCACTCAAAGAGAACCCGGATACGTGGCCGTCATTCGTGATATCACCGAAGAAAAGCAGATGGAACGCATGAAGGAAGACCTCATCGGCATGCTGACGCACGACTTGCAAAACCCTGTTCTATCCGTCCAAAAAACAATTGAGTTGCTGGTGAGTGAAACCGTGGGCGGCCTCAATGCAAACCAGATGGAGATTTTGAACCTGGCTTTAGGGACCAGTCGTCAGTTGTTGGGTATGGTGACGGATTTTTTAGATATTTACCGGAATGAGAATGGACAATTCCTGTTGAGTAAATTCTCATTTGATCTGAATCAGATCTTACACAACGCGATCAATCAACTCATTTTTTTTGCTCAAGAGAAGCGAATTTCCATCAGACCAAAGTTAACCTCGGCTCCGGTTGTTTTAAAAGGAGATCGGAATCGCCTCATACGGGTGTTCGCAAATCTATTGGACAATGCCATTAAATTCAGCCCCGAAGGAGGGGAAATCGAGGTGAATTGCAGATTGCTTAACGCAGACAACGGGGATGACCGAGAGGCTAAAGAGAAATTAGCCGAACTGTGGGGGCCGTATCAATCCATCTTCGGTGTAAACCATGTCATGATTTCCATAACAGACCAGGGACATGGAATCCCTAAAGAATCACAGAAGTATATTTTCGATAAATTTTTCACCTCGAAAACCAGAACAGGTATAGGACGCAGGAGCCTGGGTTTGGGATTGGCGTATTGCAAACTGGTTATGGAAGCCCACGGTGGAATTATATGGCCAAAATCGCCTCTGAATAAAGGCAAGAGGCGTAGAGATCAGGGGTGTCAATTCAATTTGATTTTACCCACGAACGCAGGTAACTAGGACCTGTGCGGAAATGGTAGATTACAGTTCAGAGCGGAATTGTGAAGATGTGGAAATTATGCGTGATAGCAAGCCCATAACGGTGTTTCTCGCCGACGATCATCCGTTGCTTCGTACGGGCCTGCGACTCAGTATGGACCATGAGGCTGATATTGAACTTATCGGTGAAGCCGATAACGGGTACAGCGCCGTCGAAAAAATTAAAGCCCAGTTGCCTGATGTTGCGCTGATCGACGTCGATATGCCGGGTCTTTCCGGCATTGGAGTGATACGCGTACTGCGCAAGTTTTTCCCCAAGATGATACTCATCGTGCTGTCAACATACAGTGAAGAAAAGTACATTCAGGCAGCCATGGACGCCGGTGCTGACGGTTATGTCCTGAAATCGGTAGGAATTGGGGAATTGGTTAAAATCATTAAATCTTTCTGTAGCGGAAAGCCGGAATTGTCACCGTATCTGGTGAATTTGACATCAGGCTACGACAACGAAAAAAAAAGAACGGGCGCCTGTGGAAATTACAAATTGTCCGTGAGAGAAATGGAGATTTTGGCGTTAATTGCCGAAGGGAAAGGCAATAAACAAATAGCCGAGATACTGTGCATCAGCACCGAGACTGTAAAAAGTCACGTCAAAAATATTTTTCGAAAATTAGAAGTCAGAAATCGAGTGGACGCCGTTAGAATCGCAAGAGAAAAACAGCTTATCTTTTAACACGAAAAATAGGTGGGCGCCTCTGCCCGCATAACCGGTTTCGAAAGACGGCTGAAACTCGCCGCCAACAGGGTCTAAGCCCGAACCAGTCCCGTCTTTAAATAATGAGTTCGGATGCAGCTTGAAGGTTTTACCTTCCAAGCGGCATCGGCATTGGGTCCGGTCTAAGACCACGTAGGCGACTCAGACAGTCAGCCGCTGTTCAGCACCGCTCATCCGGGCTCCGGCGCGTCATTTTCATGCACTGTGGCGGCCCGAAGGGCCATGAGCGTTTAACTTGATAATCTCGCTACAGGGTCACCACAAATTCCCTCTCCCTGGGGAGAGGGTTAGGGTGAGGGGATAAAATCAAACGAAGATTGAGGATCGAATTATAAAGCTCTCGGAAGCGGTTGGAATTCATTTCCGGGGCCGGCTTGGCCCAAAAACCTCACCCGTGCGGTAGATCCTATCGCCGGTGGGTGCAGGTAAAAGATTCACCGCTTGTCATTCCAGTGCCCGGCGAAATCGATGGTACCGCTCCATCAAGGCATGATTGGCTTGGGGCTGGAACCACCGGCCGCGACCCGGTTTGGGCCAGGACCGTCCAGCCCCCGAGGCCAGCCAGGCCATACCCCGGGCGGTGGCTTCGGTTTCGGCAGGGCGGTAAACCGGACGACGGGTCAGGTTTGCAAAGTGCTGGCACAGACCGTCTAAGCGGGATAGGCCGCCGCTGATCTGAATGCGGTCGACCGACAGACCGGATTCGGCCATGGTATCGAGGTTGGCCCGCAGCATGAACAGGATGCTTTCGGCCACAGCCACGGCTTTTTGCCACGGCTTCCCCCTGCCGATCACAGCTGGCTCGGGACCCGGCCGCCACCAGGGAGATCCTAATCCGCCGATGGTGTTGATGAATATGGGTGGAGATTCATCTAAGGCCATCCAATCCGACAGATGGCTTGTAATATCCGGCAGACGCCATCGTGCAGCAGCCCATTCAAGCGCAGAACCTGCACCGTTTACCGTACCTTCGACGATATACTCAGCCCATTTATCACCGCTGCGGGACAGACCGCTGAGCAAAAGCGGATGATAGACCATTTTTTTTCCTGTGGGCAGCAGAATAAACGCGCCAGAGCCCATATTGACGATGGCGGTTTTGGGTCGTGTCCGCCCCAAAGCGAAAACAGCCGCTGTCTGGTCACCGTTTACCGCCGTTAAGGGGATATCGACGGCATCCAGGCGGCCATAATCGTGGCAAATCGGCCGGCAATGCGGAAGCGGTTTTTGTGGAATGCCGTACAGATCCAGCAACCATGGATCCCAACTACGGGTTTGCAGGTTCCACAACTGTGTGCGCGAGGCATTGGCATGGTCTACCACTAGGGGTTTTTCTCGCAACAATTGGAACAGCAAGAAACTGGCCAATGGCCCAAAAGCCAGGTGCCCGTCTGATTGCGCCTGGCTCACCGCCGCCACGTGATCAAGGTACCAGCGCAATTTACTGGCGCCATAATGGGGGGAAAGCTTAAGGCCGGTCCGTCGCTTTATCTTTTCAGCAAAAGGGGCAAATTGCTTTAGCCACCTTGCACACCTGCGGTCCTGCCAGCTCAACAAAGGGGCAAGCGCTTTTCCGTTGCGCCTGTCCCAGGCCACCACGCTGGAGCGCTGAGTCGCCAGCCCAGCGCAGCCAACGCCCCTGCGCACAACGTCCGGGTGTGCCAACACCGCCTGAAGTACCGTTTGCATGGACGCTGCGATGTCGTCGGCATTCTGCTCGACTCGGTGCGGTCCCTGTCGCCTTAAGGCGACAGCGCAAAACGCCGAGGCCCGAATGTGACCCGTATCATCAAGGGCCATGGCGCGGGTTGCATGGGTGCCTTGGTCAATCACTAGGGTCAGCGGGCTGGACACGGATGCCTCTCGGAAGTCCACTGTAAATTGATTCCTTTTCCATTCATATGAGGCTCAATTAGACGCGACGAACACTTGAACCTCGACGGTTTTGAAAACATCTGACATGGCCGGTGGCGGCGGCTTATCTGTAAACAAACCATCGATCTCACCGATGCTGCCCAGCCGAACCATCGCATTGCGGCCGAACTTGGTATGATCGGCAGCCAGAAAGACTTTGCGTGAGTTATCGATGATGGCTCGTGAGGCCCGGACTTCCCTGTAATCAAAATCAAGCAGCGTTCCGTCCAGATCGATGCCGCTGATACCAATAATGCCGTAATCGACCCGAAATTGTTGAATAAAATCGATGGTCAGGGGGCCGATAATGCCACAGTCGCGTGGCCGCACCAATCCGCCTGCAACGATGACCTCGAAATTATCATTACCACTGAGTATCGAAGCGACATTGAGGTTGTTCGTGATCACCTTGAGACGTTGATGATCATACAATGCTTTGGCAATTTCCTCCGCGGTGGTTCCAATATTGATAAAGAGGGAGGAATTGTTCGGTATCTTTTGGGCCACCATTGCGGCGATAAGCTTTTTCTCTTTGTGACACAAAATTTTACGTTCGAAATAGGCGACGTTTTCGGTGCTGGAAGATATCCCGGCACCACCGTGATACCGGTTGAGCAGTCCCCTCCCACTCAGCGTGTTGATATCACGCCGGATCGTCTGGGGCGTCACGTTGAATGCTTGGGCCAAATATTCGATCGTTACATAGCCCTTGGTCTGAACCAACTCGCGGATCTGCTCATGCCGATCATGCACCTGTCCGGCTTTTCCGTTTGTCGCGCTTGTTTTCCGATGGCCGCTTGAGCGGGAATCGGAGCTGGCTGCATCGGAAGACCCATATCCTGCATTCATTCCGCCTCCAGTACTCCGGTCGCATGGCCTTATTTTCATTTATGAAATTTTATTATTCATTAAAATTCAATAGCGAAAATATGACGTGACACCATCGAGCGGCTGTGTTACGACTTAAACGAGCGAATATGAGGCACACCATCTCCTTTATTCCGGTTTATTAGCATCGCGATTTTGTTTTCGCAAGTGAAAATAAAAAGATATCAATTCTCTGTACCGCCAAAAGCGTTACATTTTTGCTTCACGCAAGGGGATAGCCATTGAAAACCGAGGTGCTGATCATCGGCGCAGGTGTCACCGGTTCCGGTCTGGCACGCGACTTATCCCTGCGGGGTATCCAATCCATACTGGTGGAGAGACGCGATTTTAACGCCGGGGCTTCCGGGGGCAACCACGGACTGCTGCACAGTGGTGCCCGTTATGTCGTGTCGGACCCTCAGGCAGCGAAGGAATGCCGTAAAGAAGGCGCACTTCTTAAACGGCTGGCGCCGCACTGCATCGAGAAAAGCGGCGGTTTGTTTGTTGCGGTAGAAGGTGATGATGAGAACTACGCAGCCGATTTTCCGCACCTGTGCGCTAAGTGCGGCATCCAGACCGAAGTCGTCGACGTCCGCGAAGCGTTGGCGCAGGAACCGGTCTTGTCTCCAAGACTCATCGCCGCCTACAAAGTCGCCGATGCCGCCATTGACCCCTTCAAACTCTCCATTGAAAACATCGCCCACGCACAGCAGCACGGCAGCACATTCCTGCCCCATTCCCTCGCCGTCAGGTTCGATATCCGGAACCGAAAAATTGAAACCGTCCATTTGATGGATACGCTATCCGGCCGAAAATCTGACATTACGGCCGATCAGGTTGTCAATACAGCCGGTCCCTGGGCCGGGAAAGTCGCCGGCCTGGCCGGCATCCGCCTGGAAATGATATATTCCAAGGGCAGTTTGCTGGTCACCCAGAGCCGGATTGCCACGCGGGTGATCAACCGTCTGCGCCAGCCGGCGGACGGTGATATATTGGTTCCCGGCGGGACGGTCTCGGTCCTTGGCACCACTTCCGTTCGCATTGAATCCCTCGATCGTTATCGGCCCACAATCGAAGAGGTCGATCGTATTATTTCCGAAGGCGCTGCAATGATTCCCGTCTTGGACAAGACCTGCTACATCCGGGCGTACGCAGGCATAAGGCCGCTGGTCAACATTCAGAGGTCAGGCAATGACCGCGGTGTCAGCCGTGGATATGCCCTGATTGATCACGCCACCGACGGCGTTGAAAACTTTACCACGATAACGGGCGGAAAACTCACCACATTTCGACTGATGGCAGAAAAAACAGCCGACCTCATCTGCGATCGCCTGGGTGTGTCGCGTTCGTGCCGCACGAAAACAGATCCCCTTCCGGAAACGACAGCGGGTCGATGGACCGTGCCAGGCCTAGCGCCGCGCGTTTGGTTCAAAAACCGCGATTCCAAGGACATCATTCTCTGTGAATGCGAAATGATACCCAAGAGTGTCCTCGATAGCATCATAGAATCCATCCGCGAGCAGCATGGTCACCCATCTCTCACAGCGATCGGATTGCGCAGCCGCCTGGGTAAGGGGCCTTGCCAGGGAGCCTTCTGCAGCACCCGCGTGACGGCCTATCTCTATGATCAAGGCATTCACCAGGCAACAGAGGGTATTGATGAGCTAAAAACCTTTCTCGAGGCCCGCTGGCGAGGGCAAAAACCGTTGATGTGGGGAGCGCCGCTTATTCGAGCCGAACTTCAGGAGGCCATGCAATGCGGAGTTTTGGGTTTAGAACTCGACCCGGATGCATAACCTGATGTTCACAGTTTCCAAAACGGTAACAGGACAATGCCGCAATCGGAGACAATTCACTGTCAACTGCTGGTGATCGGTGCGGGCATGGCCGGCATGGCTGCGGCGCTCTTTGCCGCCAATCGCAATATTTCCACGGTTCAGGTGGGTATACCCGGAGAAATCCTGTATGCCAGCGGCCTGATCGACCTGCTTGGCGTCCACCCGATTGAGAAACGCCGCCTATGGCGAAATCCCTGGTCAGCCATTGCC